>JABDEM010000009.1 GCA_013287085.1 Gammaproteobacteria bacterium | reverse complement strand
TTGGTTTTTGGTGCTAGCAGCTCTTCTCAATGTTTTGACCTTCCTAAACTATTCTCGTACTATAACATCCTTGGTAAATAGGAGAAAAGTGAATCCATGTCAACAAATTCAAAACAACATCATCGTCTGATTATTTTAGGATCAGGACCCGCAGGTTATACCGCTGCTGTTTATGCCGCACGTGCTAATTTAAAACCCGTTTTAATTACCGGCATGCAGCCCGGCGGACAGCTGATGACGACGACCGATGTCGATAATTGGCCAGGCGATGTAGAAGGCCTCCAAGGTCCTGACTTAATGGAAAGAATGAAAAAACATGCCGAACACTTAAAGACTGAAATTGTCTCAGATCACATCCAATCGGTAGATTTTAAACAAAGACCCTTGGTTTTACATGGAAACGAAACGACTTATACTTGCGATGCCTTGATCATTGCAACCGGTGCCACCGCAAAATACCTAGGTCTTGCCTCTGAAACGGCTTTTATGGGCAAAGGCGTCTCCGCCTGCGCTACCTGTGATGGTTTCTTCTATCGCAATCAAAAAGTCGTCGTCGTAGGCGGCGGCAATACCGCTGTTGAAGAAGCTTTATACTTATCCAATATTGCCTCAGAGGTCACTTTAATCCATAGACGCGATAAATTCCGCGCCGAAAAAATCTTAATCGACCGCCTACTCAAAAAAGTTGAAAACGAAGGCCATGTCAAAATCGAATGGAATAGCGCCCTAGATGAAGTTTTAGGCAATAACACCGGCGTCACAGGCGCCCGAGTTAAAAATGTAAACTCTGGCGAAACCAAAGATCTAGACATAACCGGCGTTTTTATAGCCATAGGCCACAAACCCAACACTGAAATATTCGCCAACCAATTAGAAATGGGCGAAAACGGCTATATCAAAGTTAAAAGCGGCACCGAAGGCGGCGCCACAGCGACCAGCGTCCCCGGGGTCTTTGCTGCTGGTGACGTGGGCGATTACGTCTATCGCCAAGCCATCACCTCAGCAGGATCGGGTTGTATGGCAGCTTTAGATGCAGATAAGTATTTAGATGCATTAAAGAGTTGAGACTTTGACGTATGCCCAGTTTTAAGGCATGATTATCCCCTGATAAATAACCAAGGTATTAAATGATTTATGGCTAAAGAAGAACAGATTGAAATGTCCGGTGTTGTAATTGATGCCCTCCCCAACACCATGTTTAGAGTCCAGTTAGAAAATGGCCACGTTGTGATGGCTCATATTTCCGGCAAAATGCGTAAAAATTACATCCGAATTTTAAAAGGTGACTATGTCACGGTTGAACTGACTCCTTATGATTTAAGCAAAGGTCGTATTACCTTCAGAAACCGCGATGGCAAAGATTCTGGGCCAAGCAGCACTGATCAACCATCCACAGAACAACCTACTGACGAAAAGAAAGAATAAGCGCTATTGTCGCTGTCTTTTTACTGCGGAAGCTGCCTCATTACGTTCATAATTAGAATTTTTTACTCCTTGCGGCTGAAATAAACGAGAACTGGGCGCCGCAGGCATTCGCGTTCGACGTCTTTTTCTTATCGCCATTTTTTCAAGGGATTCATAATATTCTACAATCTCTGCATGCCCTTCTGATTTTGCAACATCCCATGGCGTACGAGGTGTACCTAGATAAATATCTACCCCTCTTTCCCTTAATTCTTTTAAAATTTCTAGAAATCCCCTTTTGGCAGCGATATGCGCAAGCGTCATTCCATCTTTTCTTCGTTTTGCTAAATCAACCAAGTGTTTATTTTCATTGGCACGAAGGTTAAAAAGAAAATAAAATGCATCAATAGAACCACTTTCTACCGCACCCATAATAGGGGTCCTGCCATCATTATCTTGAAGATTAAAATCAACTAAATAACTTCCATCGGGCTTTCGTAAAGCGGCCAGTTCTTTAAGAATTTCCACATCATTTCGTTGAGCGGCTAGGTAAGCTGCATTTACTCCATCCTCTAGTGTGCAATTAACATTGAAAAGAAGCTCGCCCGACGGTTTTTTCAAGGTCAGAATATACTTAAGAACTGCAATATAATGATATCTAACACTTAACAGAAACAGATTGCGGCCCATAAAGTCAGTCTGCATTATATCAAAACGAAACTCTCCATTAGGCATTTTATAAGAGAGTAAGTGTTTTATTAGCCCGACATTATCATTAGCAGCAGCCAAGCAAACAGGTAATAAACCGCGAATATCAGGTTTGAAATAAACTAAAAAATTACCCGCCTGACTTCTTAGAGATAATAAAAATTTTAGGGTAGATAAATTAAAGAAATTACTGTATAGACATTCCCATACTACTGTTCTACCTTTGGCGTCTTGTTCATTAAAATCGACTAAGGGATCACCATTCTTTTTGGTAAATATCGCCAATTGTTGTATCACTTCGGTGCAGCCAAGACGCGCTGCAACATGCGCCAAAGACTGTCCAGCGAGTGTTTTTATCACTGCTTTTTTAGGGGTAACTTCTTTCATTCGAGCAAAGATAAGATTTTCCTGTAACAGGTCTATAAATTTTCTTTTAACATCTTGTTGATTGCCGTTAAGAGCTCTTACTTGCATTCCCAAGAGTCTGTAGGGATCATACTTTAAAGAGATACCCTCAAACGCTTTAAATATTTTATCTACAATAAATTTAACATCAAAATCCCGCTGAATGAGGAGCTCTTCTTGAGCCACGTCAATAAAAACCCAACCTGTTCCAGGACTAAAGAATAAACCAATAGCATGTTCCTCGTTATCAAAGCGCAGATCGAAAGTACATTGCGAAGATCGGGCAATTTTATCTACTACAGTAAAAAATTTTAGTAGCTGTTTTCTATTTCCTATAACTGGCATGGACAAGTGAGTCGCTAATCCTCCTGCTTTTTCATATATAAAAGATTCAACAGTAACTAGCCTGCCGGATGCATTGTGTTTAACTCCTTTTTGCAATTTTGCAATCAAATCATAAAAATCTACTATTCCTAACTCATGAATCTTTTCATCTTTTTCCTCAACCAATCTTGGGATAGAAGCATGATAGGTATTTATAAAATAAAGCCGGTTAATAAAATTTTCATAGTCTTCGACGTATAAAGCTCTACAAGCTAATTCTCTAAATGCCTCACAGACTCCCTTCTCTAAACCGGTGTGCCCCAGAGCTTCAGCGACCGCTATAATTCTGTCATGATCAGGTAAAGTTGGGAGAGCCTGGATTAATTGAGGTGGCAACGGCTGAGACGCTCGGGTTTGGGGCCGGATTTTTGCATCTTGTTGAAGCTTTTCATAGTATTCAATCACTTTCATTTGGCCTGCTGATTGGGCAACATCAAATGGCGTAGTCGGTGTTCCTACATAAATATCAATCCCTCTATCTCTTAATTTTTTTATAATATCTACTTTGCCTTGTCTAGCAGCGATATGTGCAAGCGTCATTCCATCTTGTCTTCGTTTTGATAAATCTAGTAATGGTTTGTTATCTTTTGTACGTAGATCCCACAGAAAATCAAATGATTCCAGTGCATGATTTTCAAGTGCGCTCATAATAGGGGTACCACCCATCTGATCTTGAAGATCAAAATTCATTAAATATTCATCATCCAAAGATCGTAACGTTGCGAGTTCTTTAAGTGTTTCGATAGAGTTATTCTTAGCAGCAAGATGAACAGCATTCCATCCGTTAGCGAGCGTTTGATGAATATTAATCAGTAATTCACCGGATGGCTTTTTTAAACTAAGAATAAGTTTAAGAATTTTTAAGTTGTTAGCGTTCACAATCATAGCAAAAAAATTAACGCCCGATAAATTAGCTCGGTTAAAATCAATGCGAAAATCCCCATTAGGTAATTTTAATGAGAAAAAGAATTGTATAAATTTTTGGGTAGGTTTGCGTGAAACGTAAAAAAACGAGGATTCACCGGATTTATTTTGTTTATTAAAATCAACAGCAGGACTTCCATCTGCATCAGATAGAGAAGCCAAAAATTGCATTGATGATAACTGTTCTCTAAACATCGCATAATGCGCGATGGTATTTCCGTCATTATTTGTTTCATTGAAATCAACTAAGCGCGTACCATCCAGTTTTTTAAATTCTGCTAATTGCTTCAACTCATCTACATGCCCACCCCATGCTGCAATATGCGCTAGCTTTACTCCATTCACAGTTGCTGTCATTGCTTTTTGAGGAGTAATGGTTTTTGTTCTAATATAAATAGGATCCTGCTTTAACACGTCAATAAATCTTTGCGTGGCAACAACTTGTAGCTCAAATACCCTATGCAAATTATCGGTAAGGCCTGGTTTCTCAGAAAAAATTAAGTCAACGAGTGCTCTCACACCCTCTAACTTAAACTCACGGGTTAAATCGGGAGCATTGCTATAGAAGCTTTTCACCCCTAATTCAAAATCACAGCCAGTAGCAGAAGCAACACTATATAGACACGAAAAAAATTCGGTGAGCTGTCTTCTATTTCCTATAATCGGAACTGATAAACGCTGAGGTTTTTCTATTTCTTTCAATAACCTAGGATGCATACACTCTCTCGTTTTTAATAATTATTTTTGCGATAATAGCACGTTTAGGAGTTTTTGTAGAATATTTATACACAATTGTATAGAATAAGCACACCATAACTATTAACGAGGAAAATACGGTGCCAGGCCTGGCGAGTAATTGATTCTACTGTATTATTTTTTCTTCCCTCTCTTAATATTTCCTTAAGCTTCGAATGCTATAATTTTTAACTAATCATACGCATACGACGAGCAATTCTATGAATACAGCACGCCCACAAGATCATCCGGTTTATGCAGCTTGTTTAGAAGCAGCTAAAAAGCCGCTAACAGATGCTGAAAAATCTGAGATAGAAGCCTTAACCCAACAAGCGTGGGAGCTTTATCACAGGGGAGATTTTTCACAAGCAATTATAAAAGCGAAACAAGCTGCTTACAGGGGAAATATTGAAGCACTGAATATATTTGCAATTAGCCAGTACTGTAAGTTTAAAAATAAGGATATGTTAGCGACAAGATTAGAATTTCTGGTTGAACAGGATTTGGCACATCCTCTAACCTATTTTTGCTTGGGCCAGCACTACATCTCTGAAGAGAATAAAGATAAAGCAAAAGCTGCATACTATTTTCGAATATATCTTGCTAAACCCATAAAACATCACCACTCTAAGTATCATATATCCATTTCTTTTTTCAGAGAGACACTTGAGTGCGTGAATGATACGGATCCTCAAGCACTTGTCATTATTTTCAATACAGCTTTAGCATTAAAGAATAGACAAAAGTTTAATGAAATTTCCCATCATCCTGAATTTATTAAGCTCGTAATAAAAGAAAATTGGGAAGAAATTGCCTCTCTATTATCTTTAGAAAATGCACAACGTGTTTATAATATTATAGCAAAACAAATGCGGCAAGAACGAGAAGCAACAATGGACTCGACCCCAATGCCTGCTGCATTGACTGAGATAATTTTAAGTTATGCGGTCAATATGCACCCCTGTTATTCCCATTATTCGTTTGTCCCCGATCCTTTACTTTATCAGTTTAAGAGAGCTTATAAACCACGCGAACATAAAAACCAAAATGAACTTAGTGACTTAACCTATTATGGGAATGAATTATTCGACTTAGCACAAACTACTGATGACCTGGATACTCTCGACTACATTATAATATGGCGTCATAATAACTTATCTCCCGATGAACGCCATACAATACAAGCAAAAGCAGCTAAATTAGGTTCTATCGTTGGATTAAGATATATGGCAGATGCTAAAAATTTTAATAATTCTTGTCTGGGTTTTGAACCGACTGATCCTTTGATTAAAGCAAAAAAAATTCAGTACTGTGAGGCAACCTATGCATTAGGAGATTTTTATGCTGCTGCACAATTAGGATATCTCTATTTAAAAAGTGCTTTAATGCTGCGGCATTTTAAAACCAATCATTTACAACAAGCCAGAATATATTTTTGCGAGGCTTTCAAACGGCAACCGAAAACAAAAACACATTGGACGTTTGCTCATGAAATTTATACTAGCATTGAAACAGTTTTTAAATTGGTAAGATCAAACCCAAATAACGAAAACACTTTTGATTATTGTTTTCATCTGTTGCGAGCTTATTCTAACCAAGATGATTCATATACCGCTCAGAGAGTACGACAACTACGCAAATTAAATAGGCAACTCTATTGGAAGTTAGATGGGGAACAAAATTTTCAAAAAGTACCCACCCCTTCTGCCACAACTCCCGCCAGGTTGTTTGCGATTCCATCCACCCCTGATGCCAAAGCAGACACCGATTTGGGCGAAAAAAATAATTTAATCCGATATATAACCTTATGTTTAAATTATAAAGATCTAACGATACCGAAGAGAAAAAATTTAGAATCTGTACAAGTGGTGCTCTCAAAGCTTGATACCCGAAACAAAAAAATAGTTTTTTCGCAATTTGAAAAAATCAGAAGAGCCGTTGCAGATATCCTAGATAACACCTCACTCAGTAGTGAATTACGTCAGGCAGGAATCAATCTCAGCGTGCCTTTTAGAAATATCCCTGCTGCTCGAAATTGCCAGCCGAGGCACGGTATGATTTAATGATCCGCCTTCACTTCTTCGTTGATGACAAATTTTAATTTGCCTTTTTCAACCGTGATGGAGACTTGGCCGCCTTTGTTTAATTTGCCGAATAATAATTCTTCAGCTAAAGGACGTTTGATTTGTTCTTGAATGAGACGAGCCATCGGTCTTGCGCCCATCTTGCTATCGTAGCCATTTTTAGCAAGCCATGCTCTTGCATCATCATCGACTTCAAAGCCAACATTTTTAGCTTCTAATTGGACTTCTAACTCCATTAAGAATTTATTGACAACATGGAGGATAGTCTTGCTATCTAATGCTTTGAATTGAATGATGGCATCTAAACGATTTCTAAACTCTGGGGTAAAGATTTTATTGACTGCAACCATCGCATCCGTTGCATTACTTTGTTCAGTAAATCCAATGCTATTTTTATCTAACATATCAGCACCAGCATTTGATGTCATAATTAAGATGGCGTGACGAAAATCTGTTTTTCTACCGTTGGTATCGGTTAGTGTACCGTGATCCATGATTTGTAATAATAGGTTATAAACATCCGGATGCGCTTTTTCAATTTCATCTAATAATAATACAGAGTGTGGGTTTTTATTCACTGCTTCAGTTAATAATCCACCTTCATCATAACCTACATATCCCGGGGGCGCGCCTATCAATCTAGAAACCGTATGTCGTTCCATGTATTCAGACATATCGAATCTTAATAATTCGACTCCTAGAGATTTTGCTAATTGTTTACAAACTTCAGTTTTACCAACACCGGTTGGACCGCTAAAGAGGAAAGAACCAATGGGTTTATTTGCATCACGTAAACCAGATCGCGCTAATCTTACCGCAGAACCTAACGTTTCTATCGCTTCTTCTTGACCGAAAATTAACATCCTCAAATCTCTCACCATATTTTTCAGAGATTCACGATCAGAAGTTGAAACATTGCGCTCAGGGATTCGCGCAATTTTTGCAACCACTCTTTCGATATCTTGTGTTTCAATCACTTTTTTACGTTTATCTTCAGGCAATAAATATTGATAAGCTGCAACTTCATCGACTAAATCAATGGCTTTATCAGGGAGTCTTCTATCGGTAATATATCTTGCGGATAATTTAGCAGCGGATTCTAATGCATCATCACTGTATTTCACCCCATGATGCGCTTCGAAACGACTGCGTAAGCCTTTTAATATTTCTATAGTTTGTTCAATACTAGATTCTTTAACATCAATCTTTTGGAAACGTCTTGCCAAAGCATGATCTTTTTCAAAGACGCCTCGGTATTCTTTATAGGTAGTTGAACCCATACAAGTCAATTCACCGGATGCTAAGAGAGGTTTAATTAAATTGGACACGTCCATTAAACCACCGGATGCTGCACCCGCACCAATAATCGTATGAATTTCATCAATAAAGAGTATCGCACCTTTTTGATCTTTTAATTGATGCAATACACTCTTTAAACGTTTTTCAAAGTCACCACGATATTTAGTACCTGCTAATAAGCTTCCTAAATCGAGTGAGAAAATAACGGATTCCTCTAAAACACTTGGAATTTTTTTCTCAATAATGAGACGTGCCAAACCTTCGGCAATCGCAGTTTTACCTACGCCTGCCTCGCCCACTAATAAAGGATTATTTTTACGTCGTCGGCATAAGATTTGAATGGAGCGTTCGATTTCTTCTTCACGCCCAATCAAAGGGTCGATTAAACCCAGTTTGGCACGAGCATTAAGGTTGGTTGTATATAACTCTAAAGGACTTGCACCGCTCTCGTCTTGTTGCCCTTCACTATTTTCATCCATATAGTGGTTACCAAACTGCTGATCGTTGTCCCTAGCGATCGATTTAGGTTTGGTTGTTCCGTGGGCTATATAATTAATGACGTCTAAACGTGTCACGTTTTCTTGTCTTATTAAGTACACGCTTTGACTTTCTTGTTCGCTAAAAATAGCTGCTAATACATTGGCGCCAGTCACTTCTGTTCGACCTGAGGATTGAACATGAAATACGGCGCGTTGTAAAACTCGTTGGAAACCTAATGTGGGTTGTGTATCTCTATCATGGACATGGGTTGGAATAACTGGCGTGGTTCTGTCGACAAATTCAATTAAGTTATCATGCAGTCTTGTAATATTAGCACCGCACGCTTTTAAAACATCGGAAGCTGTAGAATTATCTAAAAGTGCCAATAACAAGTGCTCAACCGTCACAAATTCGTGACGCTTCGCTCTTGCATCTTTGAAGGCTACGTTTAAAGTGTATTCCAGTTCCTTGTCTAACATGGCACACCTCCACTTTTACCTTTAGATCACCTCTATGCTACATAACAGAGGATGTTCATGCCTCCTTGCGTAATTCACTACTTGCTCCATCTTTGTTTCTGCAACATCTTTTGTAAACACTCCACATTCCGCTTTGCCTTTAGTATGTACTTCGTACATCACACTCACTGCTTTCGCTCTGTCCATATAGAAAAATAACTCTAACACTGCAACCACAAACTCCATCGGTGTAAAATCGTCGTTATGCATGATCACTTTATAAAGTTCAGGTTCTTTTAACTTAACCTCTTCCTCTATTTTAACCCCTAATTCCCTTTCTGTTCTCGTTAATTCGTCTGTTTTCATCTCTTTACCCTACTTATAGGCTATAAACGTGGTTTTGTCGTTAGTTGAAAAAAAATTTAGTTTTATCCCTCAAAAAGCTGAAAAACCGACTATACTTAATGTTGCCCTTCTACAAAAGTCCACTTTCTGCATAAATTATAGCCTAAAATCACATATGTTTGATTATCTCATCACCAAATCCAGAACAGCTGACTAATTTTGCATCATCCATGAGTCTAGCGAAGTCGTAAGTGACTGTTTTTGAAAGAATTGCTCCCTCAACACCTTGGGTAATAAAGTCTGCAGCTTCCTTCCAACCCATGTGTTGCAGCATCATTTCTGCTGAAAGAATGAGCGAACCCGGGTTGACCTTGTTTTGACCAGCATACTTAGGAGCTGTGCCATGTGTGGCCTCGAATAAAGCCACTGTATCGCTTATATTAGCTCCTGGGGCTATTCCTATGCCACCGACTTGAGCCGCCAGCGCATCAGAAATATAGTCGCCATTTAAATTTAACGTCGCGATCACACTATAATCTGCCGGTCTTAAAAGAATTTGCTGTAAAAAAGCATCGGCAATCACATCTTTAATCACAATGTCTTTACCGGTTTTGGGATGTTTGAACTTCTGCCATGGACCGCCATCAATAGGCGTTGCACCAAATTCATTCTTAGCAACAGCATACCCCCAATCTCTAAACCCACCCTCAGTAAATTTCATAATATTACCTTTATGAACTAGGGTGACTGAATCTTTATTGTGATCAATCGCAAACTGAATGGCTTTTTTAACTAACCTAGAAGTCCCTTCGAGTGATACGGGTTTAATACCTATCCCACAATTTTCCGGGAAACGAATTTTTTTTACCTTCATCTCATTTTGTAAAAATTGTATGACTTTATTGGCTTCAGCGCTTCCCCCTTGCCATTCAATTCCTGCATAAATATCTTCAGAATTTTCACGGAAAATAGTCATATTAGTAAGCCAAGGTTCTTTTACAGGACTTGGAGTGCCACGAAAATAACGCACAGGTCGCAAGCAAACATAAAGATCTAATTCTTGGCGTAACGCGACATTGAGGGATCGAATCCCACCACTCACAGGCGTTGTCAGAGGCCCTTTAATACCCACGCTAAACTCGCGCAAAGCGTCTAGGGTTTCTTTAGGGAGCCAAGTATCTTTATCATATAATTTAGTCGCTTTTTCACCGGCGTAAACTTCCATCCAAACGATAGAGCGCTTGTCTCCATAGGCTTTTTTAACCGCCGCATCCACGACTTTTTTCATGACAGGCGTAATATCAATACCCGTGCCGTCGCCTTCAATAAAAGGAATAATAGGATGGTCCGGAATAGCATTAGAGGTAATTTTTTGGCCATTGGCTGGGACTTTAATATGTTGATACATCGGCTTTCTCCTAAGCTTAAATTGTGCTAATATTTGTTGTCCATTTCTATCATAAAATTATTATATTTTTCTATGCCTTACTCGCGTTTCTTGATCATGTTTCTCATGTTTTGGCTTAGCAGCGCAAGCGTTGCTTTGGGCAAAAACACTTTAAAAATTAATGTGTCAGGCTTAAACGCGCCCCTACAAACCGCTGTTTCTAACCGCTTGAACACAGGAGCCCTCTCTTACGGCAAAAACATCACTGAAGAAGCCATACAAGATTTCTATGCTAACGCACCAGAAACCATTCGCAAAGCCTTACAGCCTTATGGCTATTTTAAGTCGAACATACAATCTCATATCTCGCAAACAGAGTCTACCTGGACAACATCCTTTCAAGTGGATCCAGGGCCGCCTATCCGCATTGGATTATTGGATGTAAAAATCCTAGGTCCTGGAAAAGATAACCATGCCCTGCAAAATTATTTAGCGACTAAATTTCCGCTCAAACAAGGCGATGTATTTCAATCTGAACGCTACAATCAAGCCAAAGATGATTTATTTCAAATTGCGATTAACAAAGGTTATATCAAAGCGACTTTAGTTAAAAAAGAGATTCAAATTGATTTAAAAAATTATACTGCCAAAATTATTATTTATTTAGACACAGGACCGCGTTATTATTTTGGCACAGTGACTTTTAATACTACGCCATTTAATCAAGCCTTTTTACATCGGTTTATTCATTTAGATCCCAATGAACCCTACTCGAGTGCAAAATTATTAGAGTTACAGAAAAGTTTAGCGAACAGTCATTTTTTTAAAGAAGTGTTTATTACGCCCGATTTTAATAATGCGTCGGATTATCATGTTCCTCTTAAAGTCGATGTGACGGTTCCTAAAGCTAAACAATATACTCTTGGGGTAGGATACGGCACATTAACGGGGATGAGATTCACCGCGGGTTTTAATTGGCGCAGAGTGAACGATAGAGGACATCATGTAAGTACTCAAATTAAAGCGTCTTCTATTTTAAAAGGCATCGCCACTACTTATTACATACCCGGGAATGATCCTCTTACCGAACAATATACTTTAGGCGCCAACATTCAAAAATATACGCCTAGCAATGGACAGAGTTTTTCAGAAACCTTATCCGCAGGCTACACCAAAAATTTAAAGCACTGGCATCGTGGAATTACTTTAAGTTATTTAAATTCTACGGATAATGTCAATCAAACACTATCCGCTCCGACTGATTCACATCGCGCATTACTTTATCCCACGCTTTCATTGTCACACACTAAAGTCGATGATTTGGTTTATCCGCGACATGGAAGCTCTATTAATTTAATTCTACAAGGCACATCACAATATTTATTATCGACCACGAGTTTTGTGCAGGGCATTGCCAAAGGTAAATATATTTTTAGTCCTACACCCAAAGGTCGCGTTATCTTAAGTGGTCAGTTGGGCTATACCGTTGTTAATAACGTACAGAAACTCCCCTTACCATTGCTCTTTGTAGCAGGTGGTTATGGGACTATTCGTGGTTACAAACCTACTCTCTTTGGCCCAGGAAAATATTTGGAAGTCGCAAGCGTTGAGTATCAACATGAAATTCATGGTAATTGGAATGGCGCAGTTTTTTATGATACAGGAACTGCTTCCAATAATTTTGGTGGACCGTATCATGCGGGTTACGGTGTAGGTGTTATTTATCGCTCTATCATTGGACCGATTAGTGTTTATTTTTCGAGAGCCAAAGACATTCCTCCGGGCAAAGAAGGCGTCAGCGTAGATTTTAGTTTCGGAGCAGATCTATGATGAAACTTTTTCGAAGACTGACTATGAGTATTTTTCTGCCGCTAATCCTCATCGCGAGTGCAGTTTATTACATCGGATTTACGACTGATGGCTTACGCTTAACTTATAAATTAGCGAATAATTATATTCCTGGAAAACTACAGATTGAGGAACTTAATGGAAAATTATTCACAACCTTTTCTTTGAATAACGTTTTGTATACTAAAGATCAGCAAACCATTTCTATAGCTCATGTTGATATTGATTGGAGTCCCATCAAATTTTTACAAAATAAAATGCCGTTAAATACCCTAACGCTTACTCAAGGTGTGGTTAAACAAGAAGGCCATTCTATCATTACCTTTGAGGGGACATTAAAAGACGTCTGGAATATTGAATGGCAAGCTCATATTCCTGAAATCGGTTTGCAAAGTACAGGTAAAATAACCGGCGCATTTGCTGCTCCTATTTTAGATGCTAAAGCGGTCTGTCAAAATATCATCATAAAAGGCTATAAATTACGTAGTATAGAATTAAGCGCTAATGCAAGATTAGTCAATAACCAATTGATTACCAACCTTAAGGCTTATTTGAACAATCATCAAAATGAAATTCACGGCGTAGTTAATTTAAAAAATCTTAGCAAGACGAGCCCTATTACAGGCAATTTCAATTTACAATTAACTGACTTAACGAGTCTTATGCCTGTTAATCCTTACGCAAAAAATCCGCGCGGTAATGTAACAGGTTCTGGCTCACTCTCAGGATATTTAAATCATCCACAACTCACCGCTAATTTTTTACTCGACCAAGGACAAGTGAATATTCCACGTTTAGGTGTACGACTTAAAAATATTAAATTAACGGCGATTTATAACAAGAATAATCAAGTGAATTTACAAGGCATTGTTCATGCAGGACACGGGCTAGCTAATTTAAATGGCACGATTAATTTAGCTGAGCAAACACTATTGCTGCACACTAAGGGAGATAATTTTAAAGTTATTGATACATCAGAATACAAAATCCATCTTTCACCTGATTTAAATTTAACAATGAATCCTAAAAAAATTCGCCTCGAAGGAAATATTCTAGTGCCCAGTGCCCAAATCACTCCAAATAATACGAATGATTCAAGTACCTTGCCAAGTGAAATTGTATTTGTGAATGAACCTAAAACAAATGTCAGTCTACCTGCTCATTTTTCTATGCAAATCCATTTAACTTTAGGGAATGATATCTCGATTCAAACTGAAGGGCTCAAAGCAAAATTAGGCGGCCAATTAGTTATTTCAGAATCTCCCGGTACGCCTCCGACTGGAACTGGAGAGTTATATGCAGATAAAGGAACTTTTAAAGCCTATGGCCAAACACTTACCCTACTTCCTAGCAGTCGATTAGTTTATACGGGTAATATGCTAACTAACCCCGGCATGAATATACGAGCCGGACGCACGATTAACACAGCAACAAGCGCACTAGCATCAAATACTGCAGTGCAATCCAATTATTCTGACTTAGATAATTTAACCGTAGGCGTTGAAGTCAGCGGTACGGTAAATAAACCGACTATCGGCTTATTTTCAAATCCGGGTGGATTGTCGCATGAAGATATTTTGTCTTATCTATTATTTAACCAACCCCGCGGCAAACTAGGTGCAGGCAGTGTTTCTTTACTGAATACCGCATTAAGTACCCTAACGCCTGGACAAACAGCACAAACCATACAAAAAGCTTTATCTAGATTTGATATTAGCACTGAAAATGTCGATGCCGTAGATCCTAGCAGTAACCGTGGTTTATTTAACCCAGTCCCCACACGCGTTTATAAATTACGCTATCAAATGGGAAAACATTGGGCGATACAATCAGAAACCAGTTCGCTTGAAAATGGAATTGATTTATTATATGGCTTTGAACGTGATTAAAGGAGTTAACCTCATGTTAAAGAAAATACTGTCCGTGATGGCTTTAGCAGCAGTTTATAGCCTTCCCGTTTATGCAGCCGATAGTGCTGTTATCAAAGAAGAAACAACCCCACCACCCGCTGAAGGCCCTTTGACGGCTGATCAAATTAGACCTGTTCAAGTGGCACCCGCTCCCCCCCAAACCGAGTCTTAGGAGTGGGCATGAAAAATAGTTTTATAAAAATACTGCAAGGGTACGAAGTATTTAGAAAAAAATATGCATCAGGCGATAAGTCTGTCATGCAATATCTTTCGGATTACGGACAAAAACCACAAATTATGGTGGTGGCTTGTTGTGATGCACGAGTTGATCCTGCGTTAATACTCCAATGCGACCCAGGCGATTTATTCATCACGCGAAATGTGGCTAATATTGTCCCCCCTTATGAAAAAGATGCGGCTCATCACGGTACCAGTGCTGCCTTAGAATTTGGTATATGCTATTTAAACGTCAAACATTTAATTTTGTTAGGCCATAGCCAATGCGGGGGAATTCAGGCATTAATTAATAATGGCAAACATCAAGATGATTTTATTACTAGCTGGGTTTCTATTATTAAAAATTCAGAACTAAATTCGAACAATGTTGATGAATGCGCAAAAGCCGCCCTCGATCAATCTTATAAAAATTGTCTCACCTTCCCTTGGATTAAAGAGAAGGTAGAGAAAAAAGAATTGCTTGTTCACTTATGGTTTTTTGATATCAAAAAAGGTGAAATCTTTACCCATTCGGATGCAAAGGCAGCGTATCAGCCGTTGGCATTACCGGAACAGCTTTAGGCACCTCACCCTGCTCCAGTACTCTGCGCACCACAAATCGTGGGCGCTTGCGTACTTCTTGGTAAATTCGGCCAATGTATTCGCCGACCACGCCTAGACCTAATAATACAATGCCTATTAAGAAAAAGACGATGGCAAATAAAGTGAACACGCCTTCTACTTCAGGTCCAACGATTAAACGTCTTAACATTAAGAACACAACAAAACAAAAACTTAAAAATGAAATCGTCATGCCTATGAGGGTGAAAACTTGCAAGGGGAATAAAGAAAAGCCTGTCACTAAATCAAAATTATAACGAATGAGTTTATATAAATTATAATTTGAAGTACCGGCAGAACGTGGCGCATGAGCCACACCCACTTCGGTTGGATTGCTTGCATAATTTAATGCGAGTGCTGGAATAAAAGTCGTTGTTTCGCCCGTTGAAGCCATTAAATCCACAATATTGCGACTATAAGCACGCAACATACAACCTTCGTCTTCCATTTTTAATTTTGGCATCATTAAAGCGCGGAATTTATTATGGAGTTTAGAGACGGCTAAGCGCCATAAACTATCTTGTCGGCTTTCTCTATGCGTATTCACCACATCATGCCCTGCTTCCATGGCAGCAACTAATTTTGGAATTTCTTCAGGGGGATTTTGTAAATCCGCGTCCATGGTAATAATAATCTCACCTCGGACCCGTTCAAACCCAGCCATAATTGCCATATGCTGGCCAAAATTGCCATTAAACTCTATTACTCGAATTTGATGGGGGCGACGGTCGTGTAATTCTTTTAATAAGTCACTGGATCGATCGGTGCTACCGTCATTGGTCAGCACAATTTCGTAGGGTTTCCCTAGAGAATCCAAGGTCTTAGTTAAACGCGTATAAAGCTCTTCTAAATTCTCTTGTTCATTATGAACAGGAATAACAACGCTAATATAAGGACGATAAGTGGTCATAATTTACCTTTCTACTCTACAATAGGGCGTCATTATACTGTATGATAGCGATTTTAGTAAGCCCAGGCTTGCATGAATAAAAAACAAATTCTAGAAATTTTTAAGCGCTTTCAAAAGGCTAACCCAAATCCCACGACGGAATTGGTTTATCGCACGCCTTTTGAATTATTAATCGCCGTGATCTTATCTGCCCAGGCTACCGATATCTCTGTCAATAAAGCCACTATTCATTTATTTAAAGTCGCGAATACGCCAGAAAAAATAGTAGCTTTGGGTGAAAAAAAACTAAAAGACTTTGTAAAAACGATAGGCTTATATAACACAAAAAGTAAAAATATTATAAAAACTTGTGGTTTATTAATAGATAAATTTAATTCCAAAGTTCCGGATGATCGCGAATCATTAGAATCACTACCCGGTGTGGGACGCAAAACCGCTAATGTGATTTTAAACACTTGTTTTAAACAAGCGACCATTGCTGTTGATACCCATATTTTCCGTGTAGCGAATCGCATAGGGCTTGCCAAAGGCAAAACCCCGCTTGCTGTTGAAAAAAAATTATTAGAAGTGATCCCAGAAAATTTTATTCATGATGCCCATCATTGGTTAATTTTACACGGGCGCTATGTTTGCACAGCAAGAAAACCTCGTTGTCCCGAATGTTTAATTAAAGATTTATGTGAATACCCTCATAAAACGGTGGCACTCTAATGTTTTCTAACGAAAGAAATGAATTACGAAAATTTTTTTTCACGGTTTGGCAAAAACATAATAATCAACTAGCGCTAGAACCTTTAGAAACTCAAATAGCAGAGGTTATTTTAAAACACCCTGAATATCATGAAATGCTAAACCAACAAGACAAAGATTTTACTGACCACAACCCTTTTTTACATTTAGGCTTACATCTTTCTCTAAAAGATCAACTGATAACCAATCGCCCTTTAGGCATTCGTGATTTATATAAAAACTTATGTGTCAAATTCCAAGATGCTCACGCTGCTGAACATTTTATGATGGATTGCTTAGCCGAGATATTGTGGGAAGCACAACAAAAAGGTACGATGCCGGATGAAAAAATTTACCTGCAAAAACTGGGAGCTGCATTATGACTGCGAAAATATTAGATGGTAAAGCGCTAGCAAAAGCAACTAAAGAAGCGGTGGCGGCTGAAATAAAAGAAAATATAAAACAAGGAAAGCGTGCCCCCGGATTAGCAGTCATATTAGTAGGCGATGATCCCGCTTCTGCGCTTTATGTACGTAATAAAAGAAATGCATGTGAAGCGGTTGGGATGTATTCTGAACACCATGCCCTATCTAATTCTATTAGCGAAGCAGAATTGATTGCTGTGATACAAAAATTAAATTCAAATCCCTTGATTGATGGCATTTTACTGCAATTGCCGCTCCCTAATCATATGGACAGCGATAAAGTGTTAGAAATTATTGATCCTGCAAAAGATGTGGATGGCTTTCATCCCTATAATTTAGGAAGATTAGCGCAACGTCGTCCTTTACTTCGTCCTTGCACGCCTTATGGGATTATTGCTTTATTAGATAGCATTAATGAACCTTATAAAAATCGCCATGCCGTAGTCGTAGGCGCATCCAATATTGTCGGGCGACCTATGGCACTAGAATTGTTATTGGCGGGCAGTACAGTAACAATATGTCATCGATTTACCAAAGAGTTAGAACCTTTTGTTCGTGAAGCCGATATTCTAGTCTCAGCGGTTGGCAAAGCAGGGCTTATTAAAGGCGAATGGATCAAAGAAGGCGCGACTGTGATTGATGTAGGCCAAAATCATTTACCCGATGGATCTGTCACGGGTGATGTAGAATTTGAAACCGCCAGCAAAAAAGCGGCGTGGATTACACCCGTCCCCGGCGGTGTTGGACCTATGACCGTTGCAACCCTTTTGAAAAATACTCTCTTAGCACAGTTAGGGTTTCCCCCATTGATCATCTAATTTCCAATCAGTATACTCAATCGAGTAATGCAACGAGGGAGATGGTCAGTGGAACAGCACACTAAACATTTTTCAGATGAACTCAATAAAGCTTTAGACGATTTGGGCGCCCCTATTGGCATTCGAGAACGCGCCACTATTCTTAGCAAAATGTTACACATCCCCAAACAAGAAGCCTGGGGCTTATTAGACGGGCATCTCACACCTGATAATCAATTCCTGCAACGCATGTCCTCCGAAATTGAAATCGATATCAAGCCTTTCTTGAAAAACGAAAAATAAACTATTTGCCTAAATTGTAAATTTTTTGCTAGTTGTAATTTTAATTATTATCCATTAACGTGAGTATGCGTTTTTTGGAGAAATAACTTTTTAGGAGAATATATAATGCACAAAGTAAAACTTCTTACTACCCTTTGTTTAAGTTCTTGTCTACTCGCCCTCAATGCACAAGCAGCACCTATTCAAAAAGCTTGTCTTGGCGATTTAAAAACTTTTGATGGCAGCATACCTCTGGTATTGGAAAGCGGTTGCACACAGCCATTGCATAGATTTAATGATAACGCGAATATTAAAGTGGCTTTCAGTGTCACTCCCAATGTTGATTTCTATCGAGTCGATTGCAGTTACACCGCAAACGAAAGCAACAAAAGAACAAGAAACGGCGCTATTAATGGCATCGTAGCAAGCAAAACTATTTCAATCTCTAAAGATATAATGAGCTTTAGCAACAAAGATCACGCGGTTACTATGATGGTCAAGAATAATGGCTATAACAAAAACAAGGCAAGTCTAGAGACATTTTATTTTGATACAGGAATAGAGCTCAACAAACGCGATAGCAATATTGATAATGCGGATGGAACTGTCAATTGCACTATTACTCCAACTCCTATCATTGCAATCAATGATAATTCCAACCCAGCTCCTGCAACAACGGGCACCACGCCTCCAGTGGTAGATGGTTCTACAACAACACCTCCGTAAAAAAAGATACTAAACCATCTCCTATCCAGGAGATGGTTTTTTTATTACTTAAATTTACTCTTATAACTTTCTGATTTCATGGTAGCAATTTTAATATCCGAAGGCGTCATGCTTTTCCCAGCCGTCTCGCGCATCTTAATGGCATCATCTCGTGTTTTAGGATCAGCCGATTGTGCTGCTAAATTTAACCAAGCATAAGCTTCGGTTAAATTTTTTGTTCCACCTTGTTGCATATATATACTGCCTAAATCCAGTTGTGCCGTATCTAATCCTTGCAGTGCTGCTTTTTCATACCAATAAGCCGCTAATTTTGGATCTAGATCAATTCCACCTGTTCCCGTTCGATAAAATGAAGCGAGCATAGCTTGTGCTTCCGCTAAGCCGCCTTGTTTGGCCGCAACGTTTAACCAAGAAAAAGCTTGTTGATCATCTTTAATTAAACCCTCTTGGCCCGTATGATAAAGCATCGCTAATTCAAACTGCGCTTCTGCTAAGCCTTCAACTGCTGCTCGATTAAACCAAGCCACAGCAGTCTGCGGATTTTTTTGAACCCCTATGCCATTTTTAATCATATAGCCTAGAACATATTCTGCTCGCGGTAAGTTATGTTGTGCCGCTTTTATAATCCACGCCACAGCGTTAGGCATACTCACCGCAGTACCTTGTCCTGTATAAAATAAAACTCCCAAATTATATTCAGCTTGCGGTACACCTTGTTGTGCTGCTTTGGTATACCATTGGTAAGCTTCTGCTTTATTTGCAGCAGTTGCTTGCCCCATGCTATTCATAAGACCCAGCATAAATTGCGCTTTGGGCATACCTTCATTAGCAGCCGCGGTAAACCAAGTTAAGGCTTTTGAATAATCTTGCGTTGCTCCTTCACCCAAATAATATTCTCTGCCTAAATTATATTGCGCAGGCAAAACCTTTTGTTCGGCTGCCTTGCTGTACCATTCAATAGCCAAATCAGGTTGAATACCCAAACCGCCCTGCCCTGTAGCATACAAATAACCCAACATGTACTGAGCTAAAGGATTATTATTTTTGGCGGCTTGTTGAAATAAAGGAATCGATTCATTAATACCTTGCTGAACGCCCAAGCCATAGAAATAACACATCGCTAAAGCAAATTGACCGTAGGAGAATCCAAAAGCACTCGATTGTCTAAACCAGGCAGAGGCTTCGCTCGCATCTTTGTCTACGCCTAAGCCATTTAAATGAAGATAACCTAATTGATATTGAGCAACACCACCGGGACGCAGTGCCAGTTTTTCATAAAGTGATATAGCGGTTTTATAATCTTGGTTTTTTAAAGCTAAATCAGCATCATAAAGACTAGGAACAGGCGGTGGGGGTGCATCATCTGCAAAACTCGCTAAAGAAAGACTTAAACCAACTAGCAGAGCACCCGATCTAATCCATGCTTTCATAATTCATCCCTATTTTTAAATTAACACTTTAGATAAAGCCGCAACCACTTTATCAATTTGTTGTTCAGTAATAACTAAAGGCGGCGCAAATCTCACGACAGTATGATGCGTCTCTTTACTTAATACCCCTTCTTTTAACAATCTTAAACAAATTTCCCGGGCAGAACAAAATTCTTTATTGATTTCAACGCCAATCAAGAGCCCTTTGCCACGTACTTCTTTAATATAAGGCGATTGAATGCTCGTTAAAGATTTTAGCATATAATCACCTAATTTTGCTGCTCGAGAAACAAGATCTTCTTGAATTAAAACATCAATCGCAGCCGCCCCGACCGCTGCAGCTAAAGGATTGCCACCGAAGGTACTGCCATGATCCCCCGGCGTAAATACAGCCATAACATCTGCCCGAGTTAAAAAAGCAGAAATTGGCAATAAACCACCGCCCAAGGCTTTACCTAAAATCAAACCATCGGGTTTGACACCCTCATGATCGGATGCTAATAATTTTCCTGTTCTCCCCAACCCTGTTTGAATTTCATCGCAAATCAATAAGACATTATGCTTTTTACATAATTCAGCGCATTTTTTTAAATAACCTTTAGGGGGAACAATAATTCCAGCCTCCCCTTGTATAGGTTCTACTAAAAAAGCAGCTGTTTGAGGTGTAATAGCCTTTTCTAGTGCCGCAATATCTCCATAGGGAATCAGTTTAAAACCAGGGGCAAAAGGACCAAATCCAAAACGATATTGAGGTTCGGAAGACATACCGACTATTGTCGTCGTACGGCCATGGAAATTACCTTCACAAACAATGATCTCCGCTTTATTTTCGGGTATTTTTTTAACTTGATAAGCCCATTTTCGTGCGGCCTTAATCGCCGTTTCAACGGCTTCTGCGCCTGAATTCATGGGTAAAGCTTTGTCAAATCCTGTGATTTCACATAATTTTTGTAAAAACACACCTAATTTATTGGTATAAAAAGCTCGTGAAACAACCGCTAAAGTCCCTGCCTGCTCAGAAAGCGCTTTCACTATGACTGGATGACAATGACCGTGACTTACCGCAGAATAAGCGCTCATCATATCAATATAACGAACCCCTTCTTCATCCCAAACGTAAACACCTTCGCCTTTGGTTAAGACGACCGGGAGGGGGGAATAATTATTGGCACCGAATTGTTGCTCTAATCCTATAGATGAAGACATGATAATCCTTAAAATAAAGGAGTGTTTTTGCAGGACTGCCTGTAGAACCTTCTTTACATCAATTTGGAAACTTCTGTGACGCTTTAGGCTTTCTCGTCTAAGCGAGACGTGCTCACCACGTCCCAAGTCAGTTTCCTTAATAGCTTCTCGCTGTTAGGTTCTGGACAAAATTCCCATCAAAAACACTCATATTTAGTATAGTCCAAGTTTCTAAATTTGCCACTTCTGTTGACTCTTTGGCATAATTCTTGTAAAAACAAGCACACTATGAATATACCTATTAAAGCAGAGATTCACGGGTTAAGCCACGACGGGCGCGGGATTGCGACCATTAACGGGATTACCACCTTTGTAGAGGGGGCCTTACCCGGCGAAACTGCGCTATGCGAAATCCTTAAAAGACACAAAAACTATCATGAAGCCAAAGCCCTAGAAATTTCAAATCCTTCAGATGCCCGCACTACCCCTTTATGTCCTCATTTTGGGATTTGTGGTGGCTGCAGTATGCAACATGTGAAAATCGACCATCAAATTTTATTTAAACAACAAGTATTGCTAGAACAATTACAACATTTTGGCAAAGTTAAAGCAGAAACTATTTTACCTCCTATTACAGGTGAACCTTGGGGTTATCGTCGTCGCGCGCGATTGGGCGTGCGTTATGTCAAAAAGAAAGAAAAAGTACTGGTTGGGTTTAGAGAAAAAATGAGCCATTACCTGGCTGAATTAAAAACTTGCGACGTATTGCAACGCAAAGTCGGTTATAACCTAACTGCCTTGAGTGATATGATCGCATCGCTTAGCCAATTTCAACAAATCCCCCAAATTGAAGTCGCCCTTGGTGATAAAGAATGCGCACTTGTATTTCGTCATATGACGGATTTACCGCAAGAAGATTTAGATAAATTAAGCGAATTTGGTGAAAAAAATCAAATGAGTATTTATTTGCAACCTAATCCTCCAAAACCTATTACTAAATTATTTCCTAAAAATAGCCCTGAACTGCTTTCTTATTTTTTACCCGATTATCAATTAGAAATGCAATTTCATCCCCTAGATTTCGTACAGGTAAATGGCGAAGTGAATCAACTCATGCTCCGCCAAGCGCTGAAGCTTCTTGATCCGCAACCTAATGAAAAAATATTAGATTTATTTTGTGGCTTGGGAAACTTTACCTTACCCCTCGCAAAATATGCAAAACAAGTCGTAGGCATTGAAGGCGATCAGAAAATGGTGCAAAGAGCTTATGAAAACGCCAAATTAAATAATATTAGCAATGTAGAATTTTATGCGACTAATTTAATGGATACGACTAACACCATTAATGCCCTGAATCAAAAATACGATAAAATTTTATTAGATCCTCCGCGCACCGGTGCTAAAGAAATTATTCCGTTAGTCGCTGCAATGTATGCTAAATGTATAGTCTATGTTTCTTGTAATCCAGCGACCCTCGCGCGTGATGCAGGTGAATTAGTGAATACCTATGGTTATCAATTAAAACAAGTCGGGGTTATTAATATGTTCCCTCACACCAATCATATTGAAGCGATTGCGTGCTTTGAGGCAAAATAAAAATGGTCAAAATCAAAGAACAATTGTCTGATCGTTTAACTGACACCCCTCTTATCAAAAAAGCCTGTGAATTTAGCGCGAATGCTAAACAAGGTCTTGAAACCGCCGAAATCTTGTTGGATCTTAAATTAGATGAAGCCTCAGCCATTGCCAGTATTATTTTAAGTGGCAGAGATCAAACTCCTATTGCTTTAGAAACCGTTAGCCAAGAATTTGGTGAAGAAGTCGCAAGTTTAGTCGGCAATGTTTTACAAATGAAACCCATTGATACTTTATCTAATAAAGCTCGTGATCAAACCCAAACCGATCGCTTGCGAAAAATATTATTAGTCATGGCTAAAGATATACGAGTGGTTTTAATTAAACTCGCTGAACGTGTTTCTTTAATGCGTAGTATTAAACATCTTCATGCGGAAGCACGCAAACCCTTAGCGCAAGAAACAATGGATTTATATGCACCGCTTGCTAATCGCCTAGGCATAGGTCAAATAAAATGGGAATTAGAAGATTTAGCGTTTCATTATTTAAATCCAACGACTTATAAAACCATCGCCAATTATTTATCTGAAAAACGTATTGATCGCGATAAACGCATCAAAAATATAGTCCAAGAAATAAAAAACCGTCTTCCGAATGCAGAGGTCACCGGACGCGCAAAACATATTTATAGTATTTATTTAAAAAAACAGAAAAAAAATTTAGATTACTCTGATATCTATGATTATAGCGCAGTGCGAATTTTAGTTCCCAGCATTGAAGATTGCTATACAGCTTTAAGCATCGTACATTCACTTTGGGAACCCATCTCAAACGAGTTTGATGATTATATTGCACATCCAAAAGCGAATGGTTATAGATCAATTCATACCGCTGTTATTGGCCCCGAAGATAAAACCTTAGAAATTCAAATTCGCACTCATGATATGCATAACGAAGCAGAACATGGTGTTGCAGCCCATTGGATTTATAAAGAAACTCATCAAAAATTAAATTATGAAGATAAAATTACTTATTTAAGACAATTATTAGCTTGGCAACAAGATATTAGCCCTACTAAACAAACCGGTAAAAGCACTGCTGAAATTTTTTCGGATAGAGTTTATGTGTTCACCCCTTTAGGCGATATTATTGAAATGCCATACGGAGCAACACCGCTTGATTTTGCTTATCATTTACATAGTGATCTAGGACATCGCACGCGGGGTGCTAAAATTAAAGGACATATTGTTTCTTTAAAATATATTTTGCAAACTGGGGATCAAATTGAAATACTCACGACCGCCAATGGCACTCCTAGCCGTGATTGGTTAAATCCAGACTATGGCTACCTAAAAACCAGCCGTGCACGCGCGAAAGTAGCGCAATGGTTTAGACAATTAGATCAACCCAAACCAGTCGCGCCCACCAAACCTGAAACTGCTGCTCCGACTTTACTTCCTATTGCCAAAAAATCGGCGAGCTCACCTAAAAGTTTAACCATTGAAGGCATCGATGATTTATTAACTCGCATTGCAAAGTGTTGCAAACCCATTCCGGGCGAAGCAATCATTGGCTATATTACTCAAGGGCGTGGGATCAGTATACACAGTAAAGAATGTCGCAATATTTCGCACAGATTACAAAATCTTGAAAATCGTTTAATTCAAGTTTCCTGGGATAGTAAAAAAATCGGTCGCTATTATGCTGATTTATTTATTAAAGCAGAAGGTCATAGCAATATTATGAAAGAAATGACCAATTTAATCACTTTGATGAAAATTACTTTAATTAGTTTTAATTCGACCTTGAATCAAAAAACGAATATGATAAACATAACCGTGACGGTTGAAATACAAGATTCCGACCAGCTTAAGCAATTAATTAGCAAAATCAAACAATTACATTCTATTATCGAAGTCAAAAGAATCAGCGAGTAGAGGCTAGGGCTATGAAAGTTTTTAAAATTAAATCGCGGGTGTTTACTTTTACGCTACTACCTACCCTGCTTATTTCTATTCTACTGGGCGCCTATATGATTGCCGCTCGAATTTCTGAACTGGAATTTGCCGATCATGTGCGTTTTGACAGTCATTTTTCCCAAGCACAATTATTACTTAATGAATATAAGTCTATCACTTGGACTTTGTTAATTTTAATGGCAGCAATCATTATTAGCATCTTATTAGCTAAACATATTTCAGAAAGATTAACTGCTCCTTTAGTTAGAATGCAAGAAGTGATTAAAAAATTAGAAAAAGGCGAACTAGAATCGCGCATTACTATTAATAGCCAAGGTGAAATGGAAGAGTTAGAAGAAGGCATTAATAACATGGCGGAAGTGATGCAAGGCTTGCGTGACGAATTACAAGAAAACGTAGATCAAGCCACTTCTGATTTAAAACGATCCTTAGAAACCATTGAAATTCAAAACGTAGCACTCGCTCGCGCCCAAAAAGAAGCTTTAGAAGCCAGTCGAATTAAATCTGAATTTATAGCGAACATGAGTCATGAAATTCGGACCCCAATGAATGGTATCATTGGATTTACTAATTTATTATTAGAATCTAAATTAACTGCTTTACAAAGAACTTATTTAACTACGATACAAAAATCTACTTTAAATTTACTAACCCTTGTCAATAATATTTTAGATTTTTCGCGTCTGGATTCAGGGCACGTACGATTAGAATCTTTAGTGTTTGATATTAGAGATTGTATAGACGAAGTCATTACTATTATGTCGCCTTTAGCCTATGCCAAAAAACTTGAATTTGTTGCTATTACGGATAAAGCCGTACCGCAAAAAATTATAGGGGATCCGCTGCGTATTAAACAAATCATGACAAATCTCATCTCCAATGCCATTAAATTTACGGAAATGGGTGAAGTGATTGTCCGCCTCACGGTAGAAAAAAATACACCTAATTCGATTAAACTTAAATTTTCAGTGTCAGATACGGGGATAGGACTTTTACCTAAAGATCAAAAATCTATTTTTAGAGCCTTTCAACAAGCCGATGCGAGCATCACCAGAAAATACGGTGGCACAGGATTGGGACTTGCCATTTGTACTAAATTAGTGGATCAAATGGCAGGAAAAATTGGCTTAGATAGCACACCGGGTGAAGGTTCTACTTTCTGGGTCACCATTACCGCAGAAAAAGTCTCTGCACAACCGGATGATCATAGACTGCATTTACCCCATAATCGTATTGCATTTTTTGACACCCATCCATTGGTACGCGCAAGCCTTAAGAATATTTTAGAAAATTGGCATATTAATACCGATCCGCATGAAACACTGGAATTGCTTATCGACAGTTTCAAACAAGAAAGACCTGAAGTGGATCTCGTCATTATTGGCACTGACCCTTATCAAGCGGCCAATCCAGATCTCTTAACCCAATCTTATTTTGCACTAAGACAGTATTATCATGGCCCTATTTTACTGTTAAGTTCATCTTCAGAACAAACAGTCGAACACTTATTTTTAAGCGATCAAGCTTCCTTCTTCTTAACTAAACCCGTCACACACGCCCATCTTTATCACATAATTTATCATCTCTCAGATGTCAAAGATAATAATCTTAAATTAGCCAACTCTTCTGAAGATGATATTCTGCGCAATAAAAATATTTTATGTGTAGATGATAATTTTCATAATGCTAATCTCATCGGCGCTTTATTAACAAACTCACATGCGTTCGTTAAAATTGAAAATAATAGCAAAGTCGCTTTAGAATTATTAAAAAAAGAAAAATTTGATATCGTCTTAATGGATTTACGCATGCCACTTATGGATGGCACGGAAATTTTAAAAATTATTCGGGCAGAGCCCAATAAAAATCAACATACGCCTATTATTGCTGTATCAGCGCATATTGCTGATAATGAATATCAAGAATTAATTCATAAAGGGTTTGATGATGCTTTGTTAAAACCTATTTCCAAAATCGATTTAATTAAATCCATTAAAAGATGTCTTTTAGATCAAAATCCATTAATAGAAATTTCTCCTACTCCCAAAAATGTAAAAATAGTCGCGCAAGAAATGTTAGAATTACTTTTACATACTTTAAAGAAAGATTTTGAGGAAATAAAACGAGCTAAAATTAATAATGACTACGAAAATTTATTACAAAGCCTACACAGATTACACGGCGCAGTTTGTTACTGCGACGTGCCTAGCTTAAGAAACGCTATCGCCACTTTCGAGACCGCACTAAAGAAACAGCGCTTTGATGATATTCCGCAGTTGTTTAGCCAGTTTGAGCTCGAGGTGCATAAACTGCTTAATCAAGTGAAGGTGCCGTAACTCTAAACTCTAATGATCACGCCGATGTAGGTAAGTATCTAGGATCAGGCTGAGGCCCTTGCTGCATTTCCAGTCGTTGTTTGCCAGAAAATAATTTGCACCAGATGGTAGGTCCTACATTAGTCTTCTCGATTAAAAGCATAGCAACAATAATTGCTGGAATAACAACAGCGGCAGCAAGAACTCCTCCTAAATAAAGTCCTACACCTGCGCCAATCACGAATATATTAAGAGCAAGATCAACACAAGCACCTTTATAATTTAATTCTTCCTCACGCTGCCCTTCCAAAAAAGCTTGCCTAATTTCTAGGTTATTAATGGATCTAAAAGAGGTGAAATTGTCAAAGTGAGGGGGATATGACGACCCTGAGTCTGAGTGTGTTATTTGTCTAAACTGTTCTTTTATTTCCCTTATACCATTTTCATCACCCATAATTATTTTATTTAACTCGCTCTTAGGAGTTTGCGGTAAATAATAACAAAGACGACCTATGTTTTTTACTTCATTTAATAATTCATTCTTTTTACTTGGATCAAAATTAGCTAAAAAAACAGGTGATGACAGAGTTTGTAAGATTGCATTACATTCTCCCAAAAGAAATAATTCCCTATCCGGGATAGAATGTCCCCTATATGTTGATTTCCAGCCAGAAAAACTATAACTATAACGATAATAATCTTTGGAAAAGTTATCTAATACATTATAGAAATAATAATCAATAAAATTTTCCCAACTACCACTTTCTAAAATTTTTTTATCATCATCTGTAACGCGTTGGTTCGCTGAAATACGTTCTGCAAATTTGTTTCCCATTAAAACTGCGTTGCTTTCTTGACGAAGGACAGGACCAGCAGGATAGGGTCCACCAAAACGCGTAGGTTGGACTGTTGGTTTTGCCAATTCTTCTTCTATATAGGTTTCATATTCGCCTAAAGAAGACCACTTTTTATCGCTATATTCGGGGCCAGGTAATCCCGCAGTAATTTCTTTATAGTGCCTACGGATGTTTTGAGAGACACTACGGTGAAGTAACTTACCTTGTTTGTATTGATTGTAAAATTGATAAAACATAGCGCCCTCATCCTCATTTATAGTTGATTCAATGATACAAGAACAACCTTAAGGTTTTCTTAAGAGTCTTTAATTAAATTTTCTCTTTGTATTCAATTAGTTAATCTCTTAATATTTCCTTAAGGTTTGCTCTATATACTAGCTGACTAACGAATATTCTAAAAAACGAGGATTTTATGCAACGTGACGACCAAAGAGATCTTGAAGCGCAACAAGAGCACTTGTTATCGGGTGGAGCTGCTGCTTGTTATGGAAGTACGGATCGTATACCGCAACCGCGAGTTTTAAGACCTGAAGAAGAAGCAAAAGAATTAAATGAAGTTAAAGAAACTTTTAATGATTATCGACATAGACTTGACGAGGCTGCCAATAGCAAACAGAATTTTCTCGCTGGAATTGCGGTAATTTGCTTTATATTATTTGTAAATCAGTCACTTAATGAAGATGTGAAATCTCTGCCATATACTCCCGGTCAAATAGCAGCAAAAGATATTTTATTGATTTCATATATTTTCCTTGGCCTGACTTGTATTACATTCTCAACAAAATGCGGGAGATCCACTTCTTTTTACAAATCCCTCATTGAGCCTGTTATCAATCGTTTTTGGGGAGTTACTCCGATCCAAACCGCTGTTATCGAAGAATTAGCTGCGGTACCACCTTATGCTCAAATAGGTAATCCTCATCCTAGCAATCCTTATCGAGTACAAAGTCAGTTAGATGCAAAAGAAGAAATAGACTTAAGAGAACAAGAGCGGACCATAGCAGCTAGAATGTTGTTAATACCTAATAGATCCAGTAGCAGTTCATCTTCATCATCTACTTCTGTCTCTAGTTCATCGAGCGCATTATTTTCTAGCTCATCTTCTTCGCTAACTTCAAGCAGAGCAATAGATGATCCATTTAGTGAACTAAGGGAGCAATTACCTCATGATGTTCTTACCATTATTGATGAATACTTGGCTAGTCGCACGCTCGCACCTGGGGAGACTTCATTTACGAAGCCTGCTAAGCGTTAAAATTCCCTCGGTCTACTCGATCGCGCTCATCTTTTATTACTAAAAAACGAGGATTTTATGCAACGTGACGACCAGAGAGATCTTGAAGCGCAACAAGAGCCCTTGTTATCGGGTGGAGCTGCTGCTTCTTATGGAAGTACCGCTAGCACTAGACAACCTCGCGTTTTAACGCCTGCGGAAGAAAAAACAGAAATCAATGCAACAGAAACAGCGTTGAATGATTTGCGCAGCCGACGAGACATACCCCTCTCTAAGGCACAATCTTTTTTTGGTGGATGCGCATTACTTGGTATGGGGATATTTACGCTTATTAATTTAGGAGAAGAGGAAACCAAAGTCGCACCCAGAGACAAACCAATTGTGGATTTCTCCACTCTCTTTTGTTTATTAACAGGGCTTGGTTTTATTCTCGCTTCGCTAAAATGCACAAGATCCTCTTCTTTATGTAAATGGATAATGAAACCTTTTATATCTTTGGGTGGAGATCCAAACTTCCCTATCGACACGAGTCATGAAACACTTCCTAACTTAAACCAACCTATTTCATTTAATTCCTTAATTGCTAGTGATGACCTAGATGCAGCAGAACAGGAATTAAAAGAACGTAGTCTAACTGCAGCGGCTCGAGAACTATTAATACCTGTTAGATCCAGTAGTTCATCTGCACCTTCTTCATCTGCATTTAGTTCATCAAGTGCATTTTTTTCTAGCTCATCCTCGTCGCACATCTCAAGCCCAGTCAAAGAAGATCCTTTTAGTGAATTAAAAAACATATTACCACGCGACGTTCTTGGGATTATTGATCAGTATTTGGCGAGTGCACTTGCGCCGGAAAAAAGCCCTTCTACAGGTCCGGCTAATCGGTAGTTATACAAATGTCACATGCAGTTTCTTGCCAATAAAATGTGCGGCCTTAACCATCGTATTAAGGGTTACTGAGGTATTACTAGGATCTAACAAACGATCTAGGGCTGATCGGCTAGTACCCATTTTTTCTGCAACTTCGGTCTTGCTTAAATGAGCTTTTTTTATGGTCTTTTGAAGTTTATAGGCAATCGCGCGTTTGATTGCTAAAGCTTCCGTTGATTCAAGCAGACCTTCATCCTCAAGAAAACTATCGAATGTACTACCCTTATGTTTATTCATAATAATTTCTCCACTCTACCTTCATCGTACCATAAATGGTACTATACTCTGCCATACATAGGCCTGCAAATTGATTTAATTAGCACTTTCGAATTCTCCGTCACTACCCGTCGTCCCGCGCCTCCGTGCGCGGGATCCAGCGATAAGAACAATGAATGTCATTATTTTTCACAAAAAGACAAAGCAACTTCTTAAAAAGAGTTCCTTAGCCAAAGCCTACCAAAATGTATTTTCTTACTCTTCGTTCCCCTGGATACCAAATAATTTTCCGAACAATGCCCAGCCTTCGATTAAGTTATTAGGCGGAAAATTTTTGGTACGACGGAGGTTGGGAGATTTCCGTTAGAATTTACTCCGAGATACTTTAAGCCGGGGCGGGAATGACACGACCTTATCGCAATGCTTTTTTTACTTTCAGCATCATCTTGGCACTGACTTTTGATTGAGCTTCTATTTTACTAAGATAGGAAGAGCAATTAATCTGTATCTAAATCACGAAACAGGGAAATTTCTCGAAAATCTAGAGGAATGGATACTTTATTAAGCAAAAAAAACAATATAATCAATAGCATAAACTCTTAATATTTCCTTAAGGTTTACTTGGTATGATAATGAAAATTTACAGCACTAAAGAGGTATATATGTTTGTTAGAGACAGAATGCATCGAGATGCCCAGGGTAGAGTCTCCGTTACTTTTCAAGACAACTTAATAGAATATTATTTCCGACAGGAATTAAGACAGCAATTTAATGAACGAGAGGCCGCTAGAAACCATTGCTCTGAAGGGTGCCAAAGCTGGCTCTATGGTATCTTTACTTTCCATACTATGACATTGGATAACGATAGAGACAACCATGCTTTATATCAACAAGAATACTGTATTTGTCGTAAATGTTGCCAGCGAAGAGAAGACAACCCAACTGATTATCAGCTGGCTTTAAATAAAATGGATGCTGCTCTTCAACTACTTCCACTTTCACATGATGAGAAAAAACGAGCCGCACAAACTATATTCCTACCATTGATTAAACAATTAGTAGATTCTTACAGCAGCCCTAGAACGGCTTTTAATGTTGCACTATTACTCGAGAAAGCTATAACGAAATGCAACCAAACTCCCTTAGAATTTCCAACTATATTGGAGACACTAAAAAATGACATTAGCTCTAAATTGGACGCCCGTGCAAATACTATCGGAATAAATCGCAGAACAAATGTTGAAAGAGACTATATATTAGATATGTTGGCTCCAGTTGTTTTGGGGCTTGCTAGTGCTTTTCTTAGTTACTGTGTGAGTATGCTCTACGTGCTTTTCACAAGCCCACTTGGCGCTGCTGTAGCCTCCATAAGTTTACCTGGTCTCGCCATTGCCTTAGGAGTGGGTTTAGTTGTAGGTGCAGCAACGTATGGAGTCAGAAAATTCGGCCTCTTTACGACGAACCCTGTCGAATTTGACCGCGAGCCACCTAAGGCTGAAATAATGGGTGGGGTTGATAAAATCGCTCCGATGATGCGTCGCGCTCCTCGTGCTGGGACGGCTGCTGCGTAGATCGATGATACTAAGTCATCAATGGATCAAGCTCAAATTCTAATGCGGGAGAATTTTCTAAATCTTCTTTAAACTCCTGCAGCTTATCCAGCCCTTTAAAATCAAATAATTTCTTATCCATTAATTGGCTGGGTTTGATGCTGGTTAATGCATGCAACATATTGCTTGGGACTTTGGGATTTTCTTTGGCTAGTTGATCAATTAAATTTTTAATTTTTTGACGTACTAGATTTTCTTGTGAGCCGCATAAATTACACGGAATAATCGGGAAGCCTTGCTCTAAGGCAAATTGCGCAATGTCTTCTTCTTGGCAATAGGCTAAAGGTCTTATCACGATGTGTTTTTTATTATCGCTTAATAATTTAGGGGGCATCGAGCGAATTTCGCCGCTGTACATGATAGACATTAATAAGGTTCTGATCATATCATCACGATGATGGCCTAAAGCGATTTTATTGAAACCATGTTCTTCAGCGTAAGTGTAAATAATTCCGCGGCGTAGTCTTGAACATAATGAACAATAAGTTTGGCCTTCGGGGATTTTGGATTTTACGATTGAATAAGTATCTTGGTTTAAGACTTCATAGGGAATAGCGTGTTTTTCTAGCCACGCGCGTAAACCCGTATCATCCCAACCGGGATGAGTTTGATCTAAAGTGAATGCAAATAATTCGAATTTACCTCGGGCGCGGTGTCGCAATAATTGCAGGATTCGCATCATGGTATAAGAATCTTTCCCGCCCGAAAGACAAACCATGACGCGATCGCCGGAGCGTATCATATTAAAATCGGCAATCGCTTTGCCGGTGTAATGCAGTAATTTTTTTTCTAACGCGTCTTTCATTATAAACCTCTAAATCGAACCAATTTTATCTTTTTACTGTCGCAGTCTGCATTAAACTCATCGCTGCTAAAATAATCATATTCGCTTTTTAAGCCAGGGTGGCACATGATAATTCCTCCTGATTCAATAGTCTCTAAAAATTGCAGAAAAGAGTGGCGAAAAGAAGTTTTAGCCTGAAATGAACGAACCCCCTCAAAGTTTGTATTATGAGGAATACCTCGTTGTTCGAGTAAATTTTTTAAGGCTTTTGCACCCGAGGCTTGGATAATTAATCGTTTTAGATAAGAGGGTTTTTTCCAATCCCCCCATACCCTTGGGTTATCCGTAGAACGGATATACATAGGTGCTTGCCAATTTTCGACAATAACCTCTCGAATTTGGGGTAACTGGTGGATATGTTGATGGCCGTCGATATAATCCGGCAAACGTCCAAAGCAGGCTTCAAATTGATGTAATTGGGATTTTAATTCGCGTTCAATGTCTTGTTTATTCAAACGTTTAAGAAAAGCACTGATCATCAATTTACCTAAACCTTGAAACTTCTCGCCCTCTGTAAGATTAAAGTGTAAACCTAGATCAATTTGGTCAATAAAAGGACGTAATTGCTTGGCGTGTTGGGGGAAATCGGCTTCTGTTGTGATACAACTCGTAGCAGATAAATGTTTTTTCTCAATCAACTCAACAATTGCTTGAGAAACGACGTTATTTTGCCCATAATCATCGGCGCAAAGGACTATTTTTTTCATAACGCCAAGCATAATGTAATTTATGAGTAGCAACAAGTGCGATCAAAATCAATAAAATCATCATGGCTATGGGATACTTTAGGTATCTTTTTCTTATTAGGCATTTTTTATGCTTTTAGAATAGGCTCTTATCCTTTATTTACACCGGATGAAGGACGTTACTCTGAAGTCGCGCGGGAGATGGTTAGCACGGGGGATTTCATCACCCCACACTTAAATGGCGTGGTATTTTTAGATAAGCCCATTTTATATTATTGGATGCAAGCTTCCGCCATCAAAATTTTTGGTTTAACCGAAGCAGCTTTACGTTTTTGGCCTGCGTTATTAGGAATTTTATGTTGTGTGTTTGTTTATTTTGCTGGGCGACAACTTTTTAATCGTAAAGCAGGAATTCTCGCTGCATTTTTTCTAGCAACCTCACCGCTTTATTATGCGGGCGCGCATTACGCGAATTTAGATTTAGAAGTCGCTTCTTTTATCAGCATGTCATTACTGAGTTTACTCTTAGGCATACACAGTAAAAAAACCGGTTATTTTATAGCGGCCTATATTTTAGCGGGCCTTGCTATGCTCACCAAAGGATTGATGGGAATTGTTTTTCCTATGATGATTACAGGCGCCTGGATATTAATATTAAATCGCTGGTCTTTAATTAAAGAAGCGCGTTTAGGAATAGGTTTATTATTATTTACGGCTATTACTATTCCCTGGTATATCGCAGCACAATTTGCTAATCCTGAATTTTTTCATTACTTTTTTGTGATACAACAATTTTCTCGCTTTCTGACTTTACATGAATTTAATAATCAAACGCCTGTTTGGTTTTATCTTCCCGTCATAGCCCTAGGATTTTTCCCTTGGACATTATTCTTAGTACAAGCAATGAGTACTAATCTAAAAAAAGTTTGGCGTAATCCTTCTTCTTACCCCATAGAATTATTTTTACTCTTGTGGGTGTTTTTAATTTTAATCTTTTTTACTATTCCCCATTCAAAAGTCATGACTTATATACTCCCTATTTTTCCAGCGCTTGCCTTATTAGTAGGAAATTATATTAGCCAAAAAAACTTCAAGTTAGGGATTTATATTCTTGGAGTTATTGCCGTAATTATTGCACTGACGATTAATACGCTAAGTGCACATTTTAATACAAAAACTATTAAACCGCTGGCGACTTATCTGAATACGATTATAAAACCCGAAGATGAAATAGCCACTTACGATATCTATTACCAAGACTTACCGATTTATACTAAACGACGTATTACGATTATGGCTGATTGGCATTCGCCCACTATTCCGAATAGTGATAACTGGGTGCGAGAATTATGGTATGGCATGCCTTTTCAAGATACTAGCCAATGGCTCATCAACCATCAAACCTTTTGGCAACGTTGGCATAATCCTAAAAGAATGTTTGTCTTTTTACACGTCGATGATTTTGCAGAATTTCAAAAAAACGCTGGAAGTGCCGTTTATCCTTTAGGTCGATATCACAATATTGTCTTGGCCAGCAATCAACTTAACGAAAAATCCATAGTTTCCCTAAAGTAAAAGTCACGGGCGGCAAAATAATTAAGACCAAGAACAAAGCCAACATATAAGGCAAGCCGATAATTTTCAGAAAAATATAAAACAACCCTTGGTTCGCCATTAGATTTGAAAACGTGACTGCAAACAATTTAGGCATGGCTGCTCTATGACTCACTGTGCTTTCACTAAAGGTCCAATAACGATTACCCCAATAACTCACTTGAAAAGCAATTAAAAAAGCAAATACATTGGCATACAAGGGGTTCAGCATAAACTCTTCAACGAGTGCAACCACCACACTAAAATGCACTGCTGCAGCAAGTGTTCCTACCACTCCAAATCGCATCACTTGAAAAATAAATTTTTTCATTCTTCAAAGCCTAATTTTTTTTCGACTAAATACTTGGGGCGTTGTTTGACTTCAGAAAAAATTCGAGCGATATATTCACCCAAAATTCCGATTGATAATAATTGCACGCCACCAAAAAACATGACTGCGACAATAATACTCGGAAATCCTGGCAAATCCACACCATAAATTAACGTATAAAACATAAAATAAAGCGCATAAATAATAGAAATACTTGAAATACAAAATCCAATTAATCCCCATACGCGCAACGGCACATCCGAAAAAGAAGTAATACCTGTAATAGCCAATTCTGTTAAGCGTTTTAATCCCCAAGAACTCGTTCCAGCCGCTCGCTCTTGAACATCAAAAGGAACAGCCATATTTTTAAATCCAACCCAAGCATATAATCCTTTCATAAAACGTGTGCGTTCTTGAAAAGAATTTAAAGCATCAATTATTTTTCTATCTAATAAACGAAAATCACCGGCATTATTGGGAATAGTAATTTTAGTAATTTTACTCATCATCCAATAAAATAATTTTGCAAAAGAACGTTTTACCGCAGATTCATTGGCGCGACTATTGCGCACACCATAAACCATATCATAACCTTCACCCCAGTTTTTAACAAAAATAGCTAAAGTCTCAAGCGGATGTTGAAAATCAGCATCCATTAAAATCGCCACTTCACCTTTGCAATGATCAAGCCCTGCCGTCAATGCAATTTCTTTACCAAAATTTCTGGAGAATACGACTAATTTAAGATGACACGCTGGAATTAATTCTTGTAAATTGGCTACTGTATTATCTTTACTGCCATCATCCACCACAATAATTTCAAACTGGTTGGTGAGTTTTCTTAAAGTGTCTGCTAATTGTGGGAAAAAAGATTTAACTAAATCGCCTTCATTATAAACCGGCACCACGCAGGAAATAAAAAGTGATTTATTTTGTATGATTTCTTGTCGATGTTTCATAACCACCCACTTTCCTTTTAATGATAGACCAACATCACTATAGTCGCTGTGACCACAGAGATAAAGAGTGGTCGAATGATAACAGCCCCTTTATGAATAGCAAGATGCGCTCCTAACCACCCACCTAGCATCTGCCCCATCGCCATCACCAAACCAATACGATAATCCACTTGATGTCCGATCGCAAACCATAGTAAAGCCGCAAGGTTACTATAAAGATTACAAATTTTGGTATAAGCCGTGGCTTTTGGTAAGCTATAACCTAAGAAAAAAACCAGCGCAAACATCCATAAAGAACCAGTCCCTGGACCAAAAAAACCATCATAAAAACCCAGCAATAAACCCATGACACTATAAAAAGTGATTTCTCTGACTTTAGGGTGTCGTTCTTCTATCCCTAACTTAGGTGAAAACAGGGTATAGATCAAAATCAGGATTAATAAAACAGGCATCAACTTACTTAGGATAACACTGCTTAAATACTGGCTTAAAAGCGCCCCTAAACTCGCCCCAGAAAGCACGGGTAACATCCCTAAGACCATGATTTTAAAGGATAACCAACCTTGACGGTAATAGCGCCAGGTGGCAATACTAGTCCCAAACGAGGCTTGAAACTTATTAGTGCCTAACGCCAAATGGGGAGGAATACCCACCCCTAATAAAACCGGCAGCGTAATAAGCCCGCCCCCGCCCATAATAGCATCTACGGTCCCGGCCAAAAGACCGGCACCAAACAAGAGCGGTAAAATATAATTTTGTGTTAAATCAATCACTTACAAATCCTTCTTCGTGTTCCACGAGCAACAATGGCAAATATTGTACAGTAATTTATCTACCCAAAGAAGCGCTATTCAAATAGAATTAGGAAGTCATAAACTAACTTGGAGCTCATGATGACTTTTATAAATAAAGGAAAACTACTTGTTACACTCGCAGCTTTCGCTCTTTCTAGCCTCACTATCGCCGCCGAATTAAAACCCGTATTCCAAAGCCAATCAGACTCATTAAATTGGACTGATACTTCAAGCTTACCGGGCGCAAAAGTAGCCGTATTAGCAGGCGATCCAGCCAAACACCAGCCGTTTGTGGCTCGTATCAAATTACCAGCTAATTTTACCATTCCTGTTCATGCCCATCCTATTAATGAATACGATACGGTCATTTCAGGGACACTTTATATGGGCGCTGGAAAAACGATGGATCAAAAAAATGTGTTTGAATTAACGACCGGCAGCTTCATTATGGTACCTGCTAAAACTTATCATTATGCGTTTACCAAGGAAGAAACGATCGTACAAACATCAGGTATTGGCCCCTGGGGAATGATTCCTTACAAAAATAAAAGCTAGTGGATTACTGGGATTTTTTTGAGATGTGTTGCAGCCACATCGCCCAACACATCTCTTTCCATACGCACTCTATCTTGAAATACCGCTTCCGCAAGATCAGCATCCATTTTTACATGCGCATATAAATTGAGTCCGGCTTGATCCGATTCAGGTTTAATACACTCAGCATAAATTAAATGCTCACTATACATAGGGATATTTAATACTTTTGAAAAATACTGCATCAATAAATTATTTGTACGCGCTCCATGAACTCCCATCACCACAACAGTTAAATTTTGCCATTCTGTTTTTGTCATTTTCTTTTTCCAATTCATCACGACTTGATTCACTAAATTAATTTGCGCTTTAGCTGCATTATTCACATTTTCCCATAACTGCGGTTTTATTTTTTGCGCATAAGCTTTAAATAATATTGGATTTAATTTTTTATTTTTTATCGTATCGTTGATTACTATTAACGCATCATCCACCATAGGCGTTTTTGTTTTAATAGCCAGAAGCGCATCGCGAAATTTTTCTAAATCACTCAAAGAATGCGTGGTTGCATACACGCCCATCACGATATGCGAAAAAATTTTTAATTCTGTGTATTCTTCTGGAATAATATTAACTTGTTCCGTTTTATCATGAAAATATAAAGTCATTTTTCCTAAGTTTGCGATAATCACTGGATATTTTGGCGAATGAGCTTCGTTTTTAATGTTTTGCTCATAAGCGTTAAGAACCACTTGATTTAAACTAGTTTTTGCATCGGCTAGAGCAGAACCTGACCAAAAACCTACTATAAGCAATAATACGCAAAAGCATTTTTTCATTTTTAGCTATTTCCATTTTAAAGTTGAAAGGTGTATATTGTAAGATGCACTAATAATTTACAGGAGACTCCTTATGAAAACCAATCATTCTTTATTATTACTTACTTTAGCTGGATCTTTGTTAGTTACTCCCCCACTTTTTGCAAATGAAACTCAAACTGGCACCACGATGAATAACGTTAGCCAAGTTGCAAGTGATACTGCAATCACTGCTCAAATTAAAGGGAAATTTATCAGCGAAAAACTATTTGGTGACGTTAGCGTTCCTGTCACAACCATTACCGTCGAAACCAACAAAGGTAAAGTAGTTTTAGGCGGAACCGCTGAGAATAAAGATCAAAAAGATAAAGCTTATAAAATTGCCTCAGAAGTTGCAGGGTCTAATAACGTTACCAACAACATTGGCGTTCCAAAGTAATAAATTGTAAAACTTCAAAAAGGGACTCATTGAGAGTCCCTTTTTATTTTATTAGGGAAAATTATAAACCATATCCAGCGCATAAGACTGTTGATTTGCACTGTAATTAATCCCATTTTTATTGACGATAGATTTAGTGTTAGCAAAGTCATGTCTCGCTTCTAATCTAAATTCCAGATCTTTGATGGGATCAAACCCCAGTGTAAGAGTCACTTCTTTAATGCATTGCGCAACACCCGTACGCCAACCTTCTGCATCACTAAATATTTCAGCACGAAATGCCGTACGCCATTTTTTACAAAATTGATAATTAAGATAAGCCGCAACACCTTGGGACTTAGCGCTGCCAATATTGCCATTTGCAAATAGCGCTCTGCTTTGGGTGAGATAATCATAATTAGCAATAAAGCTTAATTGATCTGTAATATTAATCGTTCCAAACATATCAATTAAAGTACGTCGACCGATGGGACCATAGGAAATATTGTCTTTAAATGGCTGACCACCCGTATAGCCATCGATAGTAAACGAATATTTATTATTAGGGGTATAGGTAATTCCCAGCTCTATTGCTGGTGGACCCGAAAAATATTTAACCGTATCCCAAGCGTTTTCGACCCCAGCCGTCAATTTAATTTGGTCATTCATCTGGAAAACTTCTCTAACGCCTATCAAAGTGCCTGGCTCATCAAAGAAATTAATAAGAGAATGGGAAAAATTTAAATTGCCGGGACTATAAGTGCTTTCATAACCCGCGAGGCTAAGCATTTTACCAAACATCGTGGTAGATCGACACTGCGCATATTGTACATACAGTTGATAAACATCCAGCGCTAACTGTTGGTTATCGATATAATTCGGATTTATTCCATAAGAAGCTGTATTAAAAGCATCTCGTCCCAGGATTAAATTAATTAACCCACCAAAGCCGTTAGCCGGTTGTATAGAAGCAGTAACCGCATCTTGCTGGAGTGTAAAGCCATTCGGATTAATATCAAATTCACGGTTATGGGTACCACTATAAAAATGATTACTGCGTACTAGATAGTTATAGGAAACATCCAAGTAACTTGAAATTTTTAACCTGCAGGAATCATCAAGAGGCTCAGGCTCGGCAGCCAATGCTACCAAAGGTGTCCATAACAAGAAAAATAAACAAATTTTGCGCATTCTTAATCTCTCCCTTAAGAACGCAATGGTAATGTAAAACAAAATGCAGCGCCACCCTCTTTGCGATTTTCAGCCCATATTTCCCCACCATGCGCTTGAATAATACTTCGACAAATTGCGAGCCCTAATCCCATACCACGTTCAGAAGACAGCATACGACCCCGATAAAATTTATCAAATAATTTATTGAATTCATCCGGCACAATTCCCGGTCCCTTATCTTCAACACTCACTACTACTTTATCGAGCTGCATTGCCGCAGAAATTTCAATCGCAGAACCAGCGGGTGTAAATTTAAGTGCGTTATCAATCAAGTTGAAAAAAACTTCTTGCATCAAAGTATTATCAAACGGAATACCTGGAATTGAAGAGGGAATATTAATAGTAATAGCTCTTCCTTCCATTTTTTTCTGAAAAGTTTGCACCACTTGACTCACCAATTCATATAGCGAATGCGGCTCTTTTTGTAATTTTACGGATTCCGCTTCTAAATAAGAAATTTGTAATAAATTATTAATTAAACGATTCAGTTGTTCCAATTCAGTATAAATTGTTTTACTTAATTTTATAATCTGATAAGTATCCAGTTCATGCGTCATTTCCATGAGAGTATTGGCAGCACCCATCACAGCAACCAAAGGCGTTCTAAGATCATGTGAAACCGATTGTAATAATTTACTGCGCACTCTATCCGTTTCTGATTGTAATTCTGATTTTTGTTCTTTTTCTTGGCTTCGATCAACCTCAAGCGCGCGCGAAAGTTGATTTGCACAGGCTTCTAATAAATGCATTTGTTCTGGCGTAAATAAATGCTCAGGCTGTATGGGACGTATGCGCAATACTCCAATAGTACCTTGTGTGGCTGATAGGGGCACATAAATAGCATCCGAAAAAGGAAGCGTATCGGTTCCAAGTCCCGCGGTTTGGCCTAAATCGAAAACCCATTCTGCAACGCCTTGTTCTTTAGGCGTTAACGCTGTAGAACTTCCGTAACTTGCTCTTATTTCAAGATGATTATTTTCCGGCAATAAAACTAACACTTCACTACTAAAAACTTCTGATAAATAGCGCACCGCCGTATCCAGTAACTTATCGACACCACGCGTGCTGGCTAATTGTCTGCTTAAAGTATGTAAAGCAGCGGTATAATGTTCTGAAAGTCGCGCGGATTCAGCTTGGCGTCTGGTTAAGATAGTTAAGTGACTAATGACTTGCGCTACTAATAACATCACCAACAGAGTAAAGACATATTGGATTTCAGAGAATGCAAAAGTATAAAAAGGCGGAATAAAGAAAAACCCATAAGTTAATACACTTAAAAATGACGCTAAGATAGAAGCACCCGTGTTACCAAATAAAGCCACTACCGTAACACCCAATAGGTAAACCATAATTAAATTGCTAGAAGATAAATGCGGAAAAAGTAAAAAATCAATAAAAGTAGCCAGCGTAATTATTCCAAGCGTCGCCCCATAAATTCCCCAAGGAATCGTCCGTTTAATACGTAAGGATTTGGGCGGATGGGCTTCTTCTTCATCTTTGGTTCCTGTGACGATATAAACATCAATTTCACCACTTTGCCGAACCACTTCATCGGCTAAACTGGTGAGTAGCCAGTTTAGCCAACGCGAACGAATTTTTTTCCAGATCACAATTTGCGTCACATTTTGTTCGTGCGCAAATTCCATAATTTCTTCTACAATATCAAACCCTGTTAAAACCCTAGTTTCTGCGCCTAACTGTTCAGCTAAGCGTAAATTTTGAATAGCATTATTACGTTGTTCTTCGTTGTGTTCTAATTTTGGTGTATCGACATAAACAGCAATCCATTCTGCTTGTAAACTGGTCGCGATCCTACGTGCTGTGCGTATGAGTTTGATAGATTTCATCCCGGGACCCACACAAACTAAGATTTTTTCTTTAGTAGGCCATATATGCTTGATCCCTTCGCCTTGTCTATACAAAAGAACTTGAGCGCCGACTCGTTTAGCTGTCACTCGCAGGGATAATTCTCTTAGAGCAGTCAGATTGCCTGTACGAAAAAAATAATCTTTGGCGATTTCTGCTTGTTGAGGGAAATAAACTTTTCCTTCTTGTAAACGCTTTAATAAATCTTCCGGCGGCAAATCAATCAGCTCAATGGTATCAGCCAATTCAATCATAGAATCCGGTACGGTTTCTTTGATGCGTGAATGGATAATTTGAGAAACATCATCATTTAAGCTTTCAATATGCTGAACATTGAGCGTTGTACAAACATCGATACCACGGTCCAGTAATTCTTTTATATCTTGCCAACGCTTATTATGTCGCAAACCGGGAACATTGGTATGCGCCATTTCATCCACTAAAATTAACCCTGGATTTCGTTTTAAAGCGGCATCAAGATCAAATTCAGTTAATTGTTTGCCATGATATTCAATAAATTGGCGGGGTATCACTTCTAAATCTTTTAATAAATTTTTTATTTCTTTTCTGCCGTGCGACTCTACAATCCCAACGACTACATCCAAACCTTTAGCACGATTGGCTATCGCATCTTGTAACATAGAATAAGTTTTACCAACACCGGGCGCTGCGCCTAGGTAAATCTTAAGCTTGCCGCGCTGTTCTTTGCGTTCTTCTTCTTGTATTTGTTGGAGTAATTTTTCAGGATCGCGTCGGGAGTCTTCCATTGCTACTCCTTCTGCATAGAAATATTATCAAGCGCTAAATTTAACTCTAAAACATTCACGCGCGGCTCACCAAAAATTCCAAATATTCTTCTTTGTATGTTTTTTTGTATTAACGCATAAACTTGGGCTTCAGGAATTTGACGTGCCAAAGCAATATGTGGCGCCTGATAATAAGCCCCATAAGGACTAATATCAGGATCAAGCCCACTTCCAGATGCGGTCACTAGATCAACCGGTACTTTAACTTGATTTTGTGGATTTGATTTTTGCAAAGCCGCTACTCTTTCTTTAACGGTTTTTAAAAAATCAGGATTAGAAGGTCCTAAATTAGAACCCGTTGATAATTCGGCATTATAAGGATAAGGCGTAGTGGCTGAAGGTCTACCCCAAAAATATTTGGGATCCGTAAAAGATTGACCGATAAGGACTGACCCCAGCCTTTTTCCATTTTGCACTAACATGCTTCCATTCGCCTGCCAGGGAAACAAGAGCTGTGCTAATCCTGTGACTAGACCTGGATAAATCAACCCCGTCAGCAACGTAAAAATGATCAGCATAATAATAGCTGTTTTTAATTGCTTAATGGCGTCAGTTAACATAGACCATCCTTACATTAATTTAAATATCGCTAACAGCAAATCAATCATTTTAATTCCCACAAAAGGAATTATTAAACCACCTAAACCATAAATAAAAACATTATTTCGTAACAAAAGATAAGCAGAAACTCTTCTATAAGTTACCCCTCTTAGCGCCAAAGGAATTAAAAAAACAATAATAGTGGCATTGAAAATAACAGCAGATAAAATGGCGCTCTGAGGGGTTGCAAGATGCATAATATTTAAAGCGTCCAACGCAGGATAAGTCGCTGCAAAAGCCGCTGGCAAAATGGCAAAATATTTTGCAACATCGTTAGCAATACTAAACGTGGTTAATGCGCCTCGCGTCATTAATAATTGTTTTCCAATTTCAACGACTTCAATAAGCTTTGTAGGATTTGAATCTAAATCCACTAAATTTCCTGCTTCTTTAGCGGCTTGCGTACCTGTATTCATCGCCACTGCTACATCCGCTTGGGCTAAAGCCGGAGCATCATTCGTGCCATCTCCGGTCATTGCAACTAAATGACCTTCTGCTTGTAATTTGCGAATTAATTTTAATTTGTCTTCGGGTGTAGCATTTGCTAGAAAATCATCGACGCCCGCTTCTGCTGCAATGGACGCCGCTGTTAAAGGATTATCACCCGTCACCATAACGGTTTTAATTCCCATTTTTCGTAATTCTGCAAAACGCTCACGAATACCGCCCTTGATGATATCTTTTAAACAAATCACCCCTAATACTTTAGCGCCTTCTGCAACTACTAAAGGTGTTCCGCCTTTACGAGCAATCGAATCCACAATTTTATTGACATACGCTGGGAATACGCCGCCCATTTGTTTTACATAGTGTTCAACAGCTTGTGCCGCCCCTTTTCGAATTTGACGCCCAGGCAAATTGGCGCCGCTCATTCGCGTTTGTGCCGTAAAAGGAATAAACGTTGCACCCATCTCAACCAGATCACGTCCTCTTAAGCCATATTTTTCTTTGGCTAATACAATAATACTACGGCCTTCTGGAGTTTCATCGGCAAGTGAAGCCAATTGTGCCGCGTCTGCCAAAGCTTGTAGTGTTACACCTTCGGCAGGAGTAAATTCTGTCGCTTGTCTATCGCCTAAAGTAATGGTTCCTGTTTTATCTAAAATTAAAATATCAATATCACCCGCAGCTTCAACCGCTTTTCCGGATAAAGCAATCACATTGGCTTGTATCATTCTATCCATGCCAGCAATCCCAATTGCCGATAACAATGCACCAATAGTCGTTGGTGCTAAACAGACAAATAACGCCACTAATACGGTAATAGTCACTACTTTTCCGCTTCCTGCGGCTGTTACGCTATAGATTGAAAAAGGTAATAGCGTCGCGCAGACCAATAAAAAAACTAAGGTAAGACCCGCTAATAATATAGTCAGCGCCAATTCATTCGGTGTCTTTTGTCTTTTTGCGCCCTCAACTAACGCTATCATTTGATCTAAAAAAGCTTCTCCAGGATTGGCGGTAATGCGCACAATAATCCAATCAGAAATCACTTGTGTGCCACCTGTCACCGCACTGCGATCACTTCCGCTTTCTCGAATGACGGGTGCGCTTTCTCCCGTGATAGCGCTTTCATTCACCGAGGCGATCCCTTCGATTACTTCTCCATCACTCGGAATAAAATCCCCTGCCTCAACTAAGACTATATCCCCGACTTGCAAATCTTCTGATTTAACTAAAGTAAATTTGGATTCTTTATCGGCTTTTGCGAGTTTCTTTGCTTCAATATCACGTCTTGCTTTACGTAAAGCTTGGGCTTGTGCTTTCCCCCGCCCTTCTGCCATGGCTTCAGCAAAATTGGCAAACAAAACGGTAAACCAAAGACCAATCGCTATAGATAAAATAAAATTTGCTGGCGCCTCACCCCTACCATGCAACGCCTGAATAAATAAACCTGTGGTTAGTAGTGAACCTACGTAGACCGTAAACATCACTGGGTTACGAATTTGATGCAAAGGTGATAATTTTAATATTGCATCCCGTATCGCATATTTAACAATACTCAGATCCCACAAAGAAATTTTAGTGGCCATACTGCCCCCATAACATCAGTTGTTCTACGATAGGCCCTAAAGCAAGCGCTGGGAAAAAAGATAATGCCGCGATAATTAGTGTGACCGCAATCAATAAAATAATAAAAAGAAAAGTATGGGTTGAAAGCGTTCCTACCGTTCCTGGAATTATTTTTTTGCGTGCGAGTGATCCCGCAATCGCTAGCACCGGTATAGCCATCCAAAAACGCAGCATCACCATTTCAAGACCACCGGCAATATTATAAAGTGGTGTATTGGCATTTAAGCCCGCAAATGCACTGCCGTTATTATTCCCCATCGAAGTAAAAGCATAGAGAATTTCAGAAAAACCATGCGCCCCTGGATTTGCCAGTGAATCTATCCCTAAATGCGTCACAGAACCTATGGCAGACAATAACAAAGCCATCAACGGCATTAATAAGACAGCGACAGAGGCCATTTTCATTTCGTAAGGTTCAATTTTCTTCCCTAAATATTCAGGCGTTCTTCCAACCATGAGTCCCGCCACAAAAACCGCAATAATCACTAGCATTAACATGCCATATAAACCGCAACCTACCCCACCAAAGACCACCTCACCCAAATGCATTAGCCATAGGGGCATCATACCGCCTATTGGAGTAAAAGAATCATGCATCGCATTCACAGACCCGTTCGATGTGCCTGTCGTTGCCGTTGACCAAAGCGCAGAATTAACAATCCCAAAACGCACTTCCTTGCCTTCCATATTGCCACCGGTAGACATATTATGCTGCGGTTTCGCTTCAACACCCATCTTGGTCAACGCAGGATTACCATATTGTTCAGCGGTAATTGTCATCACCGTCACAGGAATAAACATAAGATACATAGCCAATAAAATAGCCCAGCCTTGGCGCCTATCTTTAACCATCACCCCAAAGGTATAACAAAGTGCTGCAGGAATTAATAAAATCGCCAGCATTTCTAAAAAATTAGTCACAATATTGGGGTTTTCAAAAGGATGAGCAGAATTGGTATTAAAAAATCCGCCTCCATTCGTGCCTAACTGTTTAATAGCCACTTGCGATGCCACAGGCCCCATCGGGATTACTTGTTCTTTGACAAAACCTGCTGTGACATAAGGTTTATAATTTTGAATAACACCTTGTGAACTAAGCCCTAATGCCAAAATTAAAGAAAGCGGCAATAAAATATAAAGAATTCCCCGAACCGTATCGACCCAAAAATTCCCCAGTTTTGCTGTTTCATGTCGTGCTATACCACGAATTAACGCCATCAGAAGAGACATACCCGTTGCAGCTGAAAGAAAATTCTGGACTGTTAGCCCTAAGGATTGCGTTAAATAACTTAAACTATTTTCCCCACCATAAGCTTGCCAATCCGAATTAGTAATAAAACTTCCCGCGGTATTAAACGAAAGCGCAGGAGTAACAGCTGAAAAACTTTGAGGATTTAAAGGCAGATAAAATTGCAATCGTTGCAGCGCATACAAAAACAACATCCCTAATAAATTAAACACCAGCATCGCGGATAAATATTTTTTCCAACCCATTTCCCTATCAGTGTGCACCCCAGAGAGCTTATAAATTAAACGCTCAAAGGGCCCCAACACAAAATCCAAACCACAACGCTTCCCTTCATAAACCCGCGCCATATACCAACCCAAAGGCTGCACCAAAGCCAGCAAGACCAAGAGATAAATCGCCACCTGCCACATTCCATTTTCGGTCATCTAAAATAATTCCGGTTTAAATAATACGACGACTAAATAGACAAATAACCCAAAAGTAATAATCCCACTAATCCAATAAAGGGTCATTTTTCACTCCCTGACAAAGAATCAAAAAATCGGATTAGCCCGAAGCAGGCTAAGAAAAAAAGAAGCGTAAGAACTATATAGAGAATATCTTCCATGATTATGATTCCTACCGTATAGGTATACTGAATTTATAATAATGTCTCACTGAAGTCTAGGCATTATCATGCCCGAGGCCTTACCGGTGAAGGGGCTAGCTCTGGATGACAATATTTAACTATGAGCGCTTCATGAGACTTCGCAATTCCTCGCAAAGTGGACCATGTTTGCCATAAGGCACTATATTCTTCTTTGGTAAGCCTTGCTTTAGCGTCTGGAGCCCCCATCAAGGCAGCCACCAATTTATCCACCGCACCAAATTTATGGTCTTTTGCCATCGAAAACAATGTACAACAACCAGCGGGTAAATATTGCGCGCCCCTCTCCCCGCCTCTACCCAATTTATAAGCACTCAATAATCTAACTAAAGTAGCTTTCTCTACCGCATCTTCATCAACCAGGACAATAGGTGGCGCTGCTGCAGAGGAAGAGGAAGAGGAGGAGGAAGAAGAAACCACAGGCCGTGACACTTCTTTCTGCTCAGAAACTTTTACAGCAACTGGCGGCCTAGCACGCTCAGCAAGAATCAATCGATCGGTTGAATTATCAAAAGCAACAACTTCTTTCAATGCATCATAAATCTGCCAAATTTCTGGGTTATCTGCATAATGGCATAAAACAAGCTCGATCCGAGATTTCATTTCTGCATCGCGCGCCAATAAAGAAAAATTTCTAATGAGCTCATCCAAAGATAAATTTTTAGGGATAAAATCAAATAACTCATGCAAAGTGTCACGGTAATTTGGCATTAATTTATCAAACATTTGCAGGTCATTAATAAACCGCTGATAAGTTGGAGGTAACTGCGTAAGCGGATTTACTACCATAGTTGATGATAACTTAGCTCCGACCAACCTTGCTGCACTTAAATTCGAACGATTAAGTGTAGCCCCCGTAAAATCAGCATATCCAAAATCAGTATTCGCATCTGTCTGCATACCACTCATATTGGCTCGACAAAATTTAGCTTTATAAGCTTGAGCTCCCTGAAATTGAGTATTTATCATTTCTGAAGCAGAGAAATCACTATGCTGTAGTAGTGCTCGTTTAAAACTACCTCCATCAAATGTGGTTTGAATGGCTACGAAGTGTCTTAAATTAGCATCTTCTAAATTAGCATGAGAAAAATTTAAATTTCTTTGTTGCAAATTATAAGAGTGCAATTCTAATTGCTTGAATAAATCCCACCGGCCTAACCTT
>JABDEM010000008.1 GCA_013287085.1 Gammaproteobacteria bacterium | reverse complement strand
GCAAAAGAAACTGTTGCTGCATCTGGCATTGACAGAGAAAGTGTGGAACAAGCAGCATTACAATTATCCAACCCACTATCAAGAAATATTCAGGAAGTCGTCTCTCAAGAAAGCGATGACAACGTTAATCTTTTATTGCGGGAGAAAAAAGAAAAATGGAATTATCAATCAACTACCTTTAAAAGTCTTACCGAAAAATTACAAGAAAAAGGCTTAGAAGAAGCGCTACAACAACAAATTAGTTTGCAGCAAGGAGATGCTTCAGTGCAACCAATTAAAACAGTAAAAGAAGTGCTTCTTATATCAAAAGAGTTAGAAACAAGAGAATTAATTAAGGCTGAACAAATTACATTGCGATTTCTAATGAAGCCAGTATCAAGGGTATATGGCCTCACCATGCAGGAAGGATTTGAATTTCCACCTGCAGGTACAGTCATTCCAGAAAGAATTTTAAATTCTCCTGCTATGAAAATCTTCCAAAAAAATATTCCTGAATTCATTAAAAATTGGGTGGATGCGGAGGCAACAACAATTCTGCTGAGCATTAGTGAAAAAGAAGAAGGTGTAGAAATTTATTTAAAAGATAATGGCACTGGATTTCCTAAAGAGTTTTTCCAAGATCAAGATTGTACTAAACGCGTTTCTTATGGCACTAGACTGGTTGCCATTGATGAACAAGATCCTGACAAAAAAGAAATTCAGTTGCAAAAAATTAGATCTGAAAAAAAAGTGGGGAGAAGTTTTGGTGGAGCGGGTAGGGGTTTAGCTGCTGTCCACAGAAATCTGAACAATGCTTACGATAAAGGTGGAGTAGATTTCCATAATAATAAAGAGTGTCGCGGAGCTACTGTTATTATTTACTCAACTACCCATAACCCTAAACAAGAGTTACTATTTTCACCATTGAGTTCAACAGCGGAACTAATGGGCACATTCAAATTAGGCAGAGTCGCATCTCCGGTGCGACAAGAAAATTTACCTGCAGCTCAAGACGATGATACGCCTATGTTAGCGACTGCTCCATCCTCATCAGGTGCCACAGATGATTATGTTGCTCGAGCTAAACTCTTAGCTGCAGCTTATGTAGCTTCAGACTCATCAAGTTCTGATGAAGACGAGCCTGAAACTTCACCAAAACGAAAACGTAGCTAAAGACGTATCCCAGGGTTTGGTACGGATGATGATTGTATACGTGGTGCAGCGGCTGCAGCACCACCGAACTTAAATTCTGGGCCATTCGCTTGTTTCTTTGGAGCGCGCTCGATTCTAGCCGGAACCGATTTTGGTTTTGCATCTCCTTTAATGGCTGCAGATAGAACCTCTTTTTTACCATCAGTTGATAATTTTGAAAATTGACTAATTTCAATTTTGATACGTTCTGATATTTTCACTGGGAGCTGTTTAAAGTAAGCTCTCACTTTTATTCTGACTATATCTTCTGCATCTCGGTGACAATTATTTAGGGTATTTAATAAGGCGGCTGCATAGTGAAATTGTTCGTGTGCAACATAATAAGAGGCGAGATTGAGATAAGCTAAACTATTTCCCCCTTTTGCTGCAATTCTAACATAATAGATTGAGCTTTTTTTATAAGCTTTTTCAGAGAAATCTTTTATTTGATATATTTGGCTGGCAATATCGGCCATTCCTCCTGCCGCATAGGATTGAACCTTAGATGAGTGTTTTAGAACAACTGCGGATGAAGATCGCCATTCTTTTATCACTTCATTTTGCTCAAGTTCTGTTTCTAAAGTCATTCGAGTCATAATGGCCAAGCTATAGCTTTTATCTACGACTTCTTGAGGCAAGAAACTCAATTTATTTATTTCTCCTTGAAGCCGTAATTTAGGAGCAGGAAAATTTAAAAAATCATTCACCTCTTTGCCTATTGGGGCCTTGGGGAATTCTTTTAATAAAAATAGTAACAAGGTAGCAGAGTTAAGCAAATAATTATTTCTCAGATCAAGATCTGCTTCGTGTAAACACAAATTATAATTTTTAATGGCTAAATCAAAAATAGCCTGAATATGATTGTTTTGAGCAGCACGTTTTAGCCAAAATAAATAACGATCTTCATGGTTTTTATAATAGAGCGCCAATTGATAAGAAGCTTCTGGGCTAGAGTGATTCGCTTCTACTAAAAGCGCGTCAAGAGGGGATGAAGTGTCTTCTTCATCTATAACAAGTTGTGCAATGACCGAGTGAACCATTTTTGAGGGATCATAGGTTAAGGTTGTAAAAGTATCATTGATTTTAACTTTTAAGTCGGGAGGAAATTTTTTAAATAAACCAAAAACTAATTCAGCAAGAATCGTATCTAAGCTCTCTTTAGAAGTCATTAAATAGTTAAAAATAGCAATAATTCTTTCTTCCGTTTCAGGAAGAATGTGGATTTCTTCTGAAGTAATTTTTTCAATGTTTTCGATATTAAAAATTTGAGCTTGAGGATTTATATGTCGACAAACAAAACGATATAAACCCCAATAGTAAGGCTCATCATCAGAGTCACTTGAATCTAAATATCTTCTACGCTTGTGTGTCTCGGGTGATTTTGATTCATCATCACTATGGGGTAATGATCTGCTTGATTCCATAAATTTCTCTTTATCCAATAAAACAGGGGTATTTTTGAACTAATTACTTATACTGTCAATCTTTTTCCCATTGTTTTCCTGCTTAATTATGATACAATTTAGCCACAATTCTTATATTAAAATTATAATTACGCCCGAGGTTGCGAATGGCTGCGAGCGGTTCAAGTGTTGTAATAAGTAAGGAAGCAAAAGAAAACGAACAAACTTCAAAAATAAATAGCCTCACTATTTTAGATGAAGAGACAGCTATTTTTGAAAAGCGAATGGCTGAATCATTGGCTCTCATTTTGGAAACACTCGCAAAACAGAATCCACTATTACCTGACCCAATAAATAGAACTAGGTTTCACGGGCTTAGCGTCCCTTCAGTTTCAATTGAAGATTATCTTTTACGTTATATGAAATGGGGTGGTGTTGAATATACTCATCTTATTATGGCATTAATCTATATAGATCGATTTATAGTGGCTCAAGATGTCCCAAGAACAATAGACCCGTTTATGCTACATCGATTGATAGCGACAGCCCTAAGGGTAGCAACAAAAGTCCATGCGGATAAGCATTTTAACAATGCTTATCATGCAAGACTTACTGGAGTTTCAGTAGATGAAATGAACGAAATGGAAATTGATTTGGTGTTTTCTCTTCATTTTGATTTATTTATTGATATCGAGATGTTTAATGATTATTTTCTGGAAGTTCTAAAGTATGCTAATGAGTTAAAAGCTTTCCAGAGAGATTATTATTTCAATAAATTTAAGGCTAGAGAATCAGATATGTTTATAGATTTTGGAAAAATTAAAGAATTGCCTGCCGTTGAAAAAACTCCCAAGCTATTACTGGGACCCAAAAAAAATAGTGAAGTATTAAAAGTATCAGCAGGTAGTATGTTTCCGCTACAACGCTTACCCGCTTTGGGTTTGAATCCGCTGTGTCGTAGAAGCGCTAGCAAAATAAATTTAGGAGGGTAAGAACCGTATGATAAGTGCACGTGAACATGAGGCAAAAGAGGTAACTTATACTCTAAAAACAGCGAGTGAAGCAGCGGTAAAGATCTGGCCCACTAATGGTGATTTTTATTTTGATTTGCAACTCGGTCCCACTGGTTTTTACACGACTGGCAAAGTCAAATTTGGTGATACTTTTTTAACCTTAGCATCAATTCCTGCCTACAGTGAATATTTGGCTGCTTCATTTGCCCATCAATTATTTAGCGTATGGAAAGAGCATTCAGAAAAAAGTTCCTCGGAGGAAAAAGCGGCTGAACGAAGTCAGTTTAATGTTTTAGAGTGTGGGGCGGGAAACGGTGATTTGTGTGTCAACATTCTTGCAGTGATTAGCAGGATGAGTGCTTCATTTCCGCAATGGGCAGATTTTTTCTCTGTTATCCAATATCATATTGTTGAAATTTCTCCCGCATTAGTTGATCGTCAAAGAGAAAAGACAGAAAGATTCAATGAAAAAGTACATATTCATCAAGGTGACGCTACCAATTTAGCTGCTATATTTCCTGAAGAAAAAATGTCAGCCGTTTTTAGCGTTGAGTTGGTTGATATGTTCAGGGTAGAAGAGGTGGAGGTAAATGGCGGATCAAAGGTGCTGGGTCTCGCTGTCCCCATGATCGACCTCATAGCAGGAGAGCCTTATATCAAAGAAGCTGGTTTGGATTTGAAAGAGTTGATACGAAAGACTATTGAATATCAAAACATGCTAGACGTTTTTAATCAAAACAAGGCCATTTATTTTAAGACGCCACCTGATGAAGAACAATCTTTTACACCGATTTATCTTTCTGGAGAAGATTTTTTTAAACTCCATAAAGTTTATGTGCGTGAAAATGACCCTAACCAGAAGGTGTTTGCAATAGGTCATGCGCAAGTAGATATCAGCTTTTGCCCTCCGTTAGCGGATTTTTTCAAAAGACATCCGCACTACGGTAAATCTGAAGGGCTTATTTATCCGTGTTTAGGTATTCTACCTTTTATGCAAAGTGTTAAATCTGTATTAACCGCGGGTGGACATGTCATTACTGTGGATTATGGCGAGACCTTTACAGAAATGGGTTGGGGTTATACTACTTTTGGAAGTACGGCTGCAAAGGCAGCGCATGGAAATACGAAACCTGGCAATAATCCGGATGCCGATCCTGGTTTTATTGATATTACGACTCATGTAGATTATTCCCTGGTAGCGGATTCAGGGAGAGAAGTGGGTTTATCCGTTTTGCATTACGGTGAATTACCACAGATGTTGCCACCCAATGCAGATATTAACAAAATGTTGACTCCTAGTGATAGAAACTCTTATGTTGATCGGGCTCGAAACTTTAAAGTTTTAGTTCAAACGAACGCTATCGCGGCAGATTCACCCACTCGTTTTTTTGGGGGAAGTAAAAAAGTTTATTCCGCTGAAGTTATAGAAGAAAAAAAACAAAAAAATATGAGAAAATGAGATAACAGGGCCAAGTCCTTCTCTGTCAAAAATCGATGGTTGTTTCAACTGGCTTAGCATGTGCCAGAGCGTGATATAAGTATTTTATGGGCGAATTATTCAGAAAAATATGTGATTCAGCAGCATATCATCCCTGGGCATCTTGGGGGGTAGCAACACTTGCTTGTTTATCCTGTTTAGGGAGCTGTATTCATTTAGGAATAATTTACTTATGGCCATTGATTCTCAAGTGGTGGGCATTGCCTGTGTTAGGTGGGATAGGGGGACCCGCTTTGGCAATAACAGTTGCGACTCTAGCAGGTATTGCTGTTTTTTTTGGTCTTATCGGGGTCGCTGATGGAACATGGTTTTTAACCGGTGCTTTTTGCTATTTGGGAGAAAAGTTAGGAATTTTGGAAGATAGAAAACTGCGTATACCTAAAAAATTGACATTAAGCTATCCCGCACAACAAAAACGAGCTTTGGAACTCATCAAGGATGCTTTTGGTCAGTTAAAAGAGCGGACTAGAAGAATTGATCTAGGTACCAATGCTGGTTCATACTATACGCAATTAAAGAAATGGTATATCCAATTTCAAAAAGTTCCTTTGAGCGATGTAGAGGTTGCAGAAATAATAGAAGATATTTCTATTTACCTATTTTCTACTAATTTTTATTTGTGGGGATACGAGAGTAATGAAGTATCAGGCCCTTTTCGTTGGCTATTGAAAAATCTTGAAGAGCTTTATCCGCCTAAAAAAAATGAAGATGAGCGGAGATTATATTTAAGAAAGTTTTTAAATGATAAACAGTATTTAATTAAAGAGATAGACGAACTAGTCATAGCATATGATTCATCAACTCCCTCAAACAGTACCATTAGAGTTATGCGCTTAATTAATAGCAACAAACTTTGGGGTAACGAAGTCCCTCGCGGTATTAAAGCTATGCGTAAGGATGAAAAAATAAATATTCATAGCAAAGATGAAGCTCTGAAGGTGATGAAGCAAATTGCTGAGCTTCAATTAGCGATTAGTTATCGATATTTACGCAACAGCAATTCGCATCTTTTTTATACTAAGGTTATGCGATCAAATAATATAGAAGACTTAGCAAACCAGCTAATTGATCCGCATCGATATTAAAACACTCTTTAAAAAAATATCTATAATATCAATAAGTTAAAACCTTAAGAAAACCTTAAGGTTTCTAATGTATAGTTCTTTTCTATATAAAATGTATAAAACGGGGTTAAAAGTATGATTGAACGTTGGCTTGATGGTGATCCAACTACTGCACGGACTCTTAATGATATTGGTAAAGATATGTGGAGTAAACTGACTCACGAACAGTTCGACCGTTTGCTGGCTGCTACAACAGATTTCAGTCAGATCACATCCTATGTGCGCGCTTATTTGATAGTGGTTGGTGACCAGCTGGATCTAGCTTTCGAAAGACCAGAATATTTTAGAAAAGTAGTCAAAAAATTAATAAATGACAAAACATGTATAACGTATCTTAATATTGGTGATATTGCACAGTATCCAACATTGTTATCAATACTACTCGAAGAAATTGACGGTAGCATACTAGCGGAGCTATTTGCTTGTTCAAATAGCAAGATATTTTTTTTAGGGCGGATAGAGAGATCGCCGGAGTTTAGAGCCGAAGGAGAAGGAGGAACAAACGAGCAATTTCAGGCTTTTATAAGAAAAGTAGATAAAGAAAAATTTAAAAGAGCGCTATCTGCAATATTTCCAACCGGAATTTACTCTTTGGTCCCAGAACCAGAGCCATCATTTTTACATAATGCGTTTATCTATCAAGAATTAGACGATGTGAGAATTTTAATTGATTGTTTAGATGAGCACACGCTTGGCATATTATGTCCTTACCTATATAAAGATAAATCAGCATTCGAATATGCTGCGGAACATCAGGATCCTAGCATTGTACTTAGCCTTTTATTAAAGGCACCGCTTTCTCTTCAAGGAATAGACCACGATTTGCGAATAAACCAGATTGGTGAATTACTTAAAAGTAAAGGTGATTACGGAGTTGATGTAGCAAATGTTTTTTTAAACACCGCTCAGTTTGTTAGAAATCCAAGATATTCAATTAAAACAAATCCTATCGAATTTATCGATTTTTGTAGGGGCCAAATAAAGAAAAAAATGCATTCAGGGGAAGAGTTTTTTAATCGTGAGGCATGGATCAACATTCTTGCTGATGCAATCGATGAAGTTAAGAATGAATACTCAGCTCAAATAGTAGAGCATCGACAAACACTAATGACACTTAAAGCTTCAGTAGAAGCAACCTATCTTGAAACTGAATATGAGGAAGAAAAGCGAAGTCGCTATGAACCTCTTCATGTATCAGGCAATAGAAATATGATTTTACCGGATGAAAATTGTTTAGATGTAGGTGATTATTTTGCCCTGCAAGCTAAAAAAACAGCGGATGAATTAACCAAAAAAAGATATCAATTAAGAGCATTGGAATTTTATGGGTATGTATTAGCAGAAAATGCAGTAAGACCAAGTGAACCAGAAGAATCTAAAGGATTAGACATTGGCCCTTCAGTTTCAAGCAATGATAATCCTCATCCCATGGCAATTGCATTTATTCTTGATTTAATGGGTAAACCAAAACCAGCAGATAATAATGATGAATGGCAGTTAGCTAAATTCACGCCGCAAGACATCAGCCTATTAAAAGCTAAGTTATCTATCGACATTCAAACCTTAACCACAGAAAAAGATGAAAAAGAGTATCAAAAAGGCTTAGATGAGATGAAAAAATATCTGGATAAGAGAAAACCCCAGACAAGAAATTGGGTATCATCTACATTTTTTGGCTATGATGAACTTGATTATGTTGTGAGAGAGAGTTTCTATGAAACATTAACTCGACAAAGCACATGGAAAGAGAGAGCTAGCATCATCGATAATGCATTAAATCATCCCCAAATCAAAAATGGTATTTTATCAAATAATTTTGCTGATAAGTTAAAAAACTTACAAAAGATTGTGAATCGCAAGGCTGCTGCACCACGTCTACATCCGAATTAAAACGAGGAAAATGAAACTGACCCTAGAGTCCTTATTCATTCATGCCCGCAGATTGTTGGGCTACCATGCACAAGCGAAACCTTATCACCCACCCATAGATAACTACAAACCTCAGCGGGATCAGAATTATCAAAGTTTAGTAGAATTTTTCCTTTCTCTTTAGTAATGAAAGGCGTTGAAGCGAAAAGATAATCAGTTAATGTTTGGTCTATACTCAGAGGATGTAATGATTGACCATTAACTTGGTATACTGCTGCGATACCGCTCGTGCACATGCTACCATCACAAGGAAAAAACAATACCCACTCTTTTTTTCCATCATTATTGATATCTACAAAGTAAAGCAAGTAAGCCGTATAATCTCCAACTATATTCGGTTTATCTTCATCGTTCCATTTCGGGTTTACTTTTAACCGCTTACCAATATTTTTTTTGACCCCTGTATCGCTATGATTATATAAGTCAGCAAAACGTTCTAAAGTTTTGAGATCTTTTATAGGTTCAACAGCAATACCAGTTGGTTCACTTGCTGGTAATGTCGAATTTTTTTGGGCATTGATTACATAAGCTTTAATATTATTATTCTTATCCGTGTTAAGCCAAAGTCCACCAAATATCATTGCCCCATCATAGCGACAAAGTGGGTGATTAATTTCTTTATCGGTGATTATTTCATTGATCTCCTGTTGATTATAGATAAGCGTAAAATTATTAATTAATTCTTGTTTGGTTTTAATAATTCTTTTTTTATGATTGCTTAAATTCACTACAAAAGGATATTGAAACTGCTCTGCAAATAATTCGATGTTGTGATCTTTAAGAGATTTTTGCAAATTTTTCTCAACCTTAATGACTTTATTAATTGGGTAGCCATTAGGGGTGCAATTATCACTTGTATCTGCATAGAGGGAAGGAATAAAGCTTAATCCCAGCAATACTAAAACTAGCTTTGAAATAGACAAATTCATAGATTCTCCTAATTTATCAATCACTTAGATATTTACAATCATTCAAAAAATATAATTTTTTAATGGTTCCTTAAGGTTTCCTTAATGTTTGAATGTTAACCTATCTCCTTCAAAAATCACAAGTTAGAGGAAATTATGGCTGGGAATAGAGAACAATCGCATCAAAAACACTGGACGATTATCGGTGCAGGACCGATAGGATCAATGCAGGCTGCTGTTTTTGCGACATTGTTCCCTCATCAAAAAATAGTGATGTTGGATCAGCGAGCTGAAGATACACGAGGGCACGGCTTAGTCATTTGGAAAGACACCATCAATACGGTTAATGCTCAATTAAATGAAATTAAACGTCAATTGCGTAATTCGACTCGCCCCGATAAACATACCATTATACAAAATATAGATAAAACCACAGCTTTTTTAAAAACATTAATAGGTGGTGGCTATTTTTCAGGTCCCTCAATCAAAACGGGAAAAATCAGCGAATTATTGAGAGAGCATGCAAGAAGACTATTACGCCCAGGTCTTTTTGAATGCCACTTAAAGACTCCTGTTGAACCTGAAGATTTAATTGCATTACTTCCAGAAAAAGAGCAGGTAAAGATTCGCCAAAAATTAGCAGAAAATAAAGCCGAATCAAATGCCGCTGATCATGAACAAAAGCACCAGGCCACCCAAACCAGAGCTAATGTGCCAGAAATTCTAAAAGATTCTGCTGTTATCATTGGTGCCGATGGTTCGCATAGCCGTGTAAGAGCAATTATTTTTGGCCAACTAGATGAAGATGTGAGCCGCGAAAATGTCGCTCACTTACTTGAGATTAAATTGAAAGTAAAACATAAGCCAAACCCATCTATCATTGAGCAATCCTTAAGTTTGAGCGGTCATGTTAAAAGGGGAAATTATAAAACAGGCAACACAACCCATGATAACGAAGCCACGCTACATGTTTTTATATCAAAAAAAGATTACGAAAAAATACGACGAAACGACATGGTGGGAGGGCAAAAAATCGAAAGAGGGCAATACAAACATCCCTATCGACGTTTAATTGAAATTCCCAAAGATATACAACCTAAGATAGAAGAAATATTGATAAGTTATTTTAGTAAAGATGGTGAAGAAAATTTTGAAGCCGATACCGTAAAAATTACAGCTATTCCCATGGACGTTTCGAAAGCACCACAATTAGTTAAGTATACTGAAAAACGTCTTTTTACCTTAGTCGGTGATGCTGCGGTGGGATTGGTCATTGTACGAGGGGTTAATAACGGGATTAAATGCGCAGGTGAATATGGAAAAGCTTTTTTCGAATGTGTCGATCCAATAACTCACGAACTTCAATTGCGCAATTTTCTCGAGCGTCAAGATGAAATAGAAGAGGGTGTCGATAACGATGTGCCCTATCCTTCACCTTTGCATAATTGTGAAACTCGTATAAACGAAATAGCTAAACAATCCATTAAAGATATTAAATGGGAAGTGGGCTTCATTCCAAGCAAAGAATTTAGCCAGCTACCCGATACTGAAACATCGGCTCAGTTAAAAAGATTGAAGTTGGCAATTAGCCAATTGAAATATGGACACTCTGAATTCTCTAAACAAGCCGAATTATTGCTTGCATTAGATCGACTTTATATTCGATTAAATCAAGCTTATCATGACGATGTACGACCTCTTTCTCAAGAACACCTAAATAATTTAGTTGACGAGATCATTAAATTTTATAATGCAATCAGTGATGAAAAAATACCAGCCAATGAAAAATTTGTTACTCATTATGTACATTTCATTTCCCAAATTGAAAAATTTAACCGTCTCAATGGAGAAGGATTTTCTAAAAAGGTATATCACAAAGCTAATGTTGTAGCTGAAAAAGCAATTGATTTAGTTTTTAAATCTCTTAAAAATAATAGTCATCCTCAACAAGCCAATGGCGCAGCCGCACCGTCATCTCAACCATTACAAGAAGAAAAGGCAGAATCTGCATCGAGAGTACTAAATCTTAACCCTCACTTTCTTGCCTTAAATAATTTATTTGAACTCATTCAAAGTACCCCAACAAAAGAATCATTTACGGAGGCCAATTTAATTCTCTGTAAAGAAATCTTAGTTGATTTTGCAAAACAAGAAGCGCGAGGCGTATCAAGCACCGATATACTTAATTCTGAAGCTGGAAAATATTTACTCGTAACAACTGAGATGTTACGTAAACTTAAAGAAACTCAAGGGCCAGGAAGGGAGCCACAAATTCAAATCATGAAAGAGTATGAAGAAGCCTGTGATCTATCCACATGTACAAGCAAATTTGCAAAAGCAATTTCTCTTGTTATTTTTGCAGCCATTGGATTTGCCGCGGGCGCTGTTGTTGGCGGACTTATTGGTTTGCATTTTGGATTGTGGACAGGCCCCGGCGCTGTTGTTACTGCTGCAACGGGGATAACAAAAGGCGCATTTACTGGAAAAGCACTGGGATTAAAAGTGGGATCAGCACTTTTAGGTTTAAAAGTTGCCTATCATGGCAATCATCGTTTTTTTGGACCGAGCAAATTAAAACAAGCGGTCGAAAATATAAGTTGTGCGGCGGGGAATTATGGAGATGTTCGACATGGGCCAACCTGATATTTTCCCAACAAATTCAATTATTTACTAAAATTATAATCATTACGAGAATAGTTTCACATGCATCCAGAACTTCCAGAATTAATTGGCGCAATTGATGAGATTCGCGGAAAAATTAAAAACTTTAAAGACAGAGGGCGAATACACGGTAAAAGAAAGCTTTACAATGCACTCATTGAGAAATTAGAACTTCTAGAAAATCATTCAAAACAAAAACTTGGAAATGGGAAACCAGTTCCGGAAGATTTGCCAGACGCTATCGCAATTACTAAACTTCTTATCGATCTTAGTTCTGAAGATGGTACAGAAGCAAAAAATGCTACTCGCTATCATAGGTTAAGTGATGTCTATCATGCGCTTTCACAGGAAGACAAAGAAGTTACGAGAGTTCAACTACAATCGCGACGGAGCTAAAAACAAATGGGGTCAAGTGCAAAATTGTCACATATTATCCATAAACGCGTATTTATACAGCATGTAAGTGATGAGCTTATCGTTTCTAGAATTGGTAATGGCATTCGTTTAATGAAAGCCAATCCATATAAAACTGGGCAAACCGTTTCAAGTCTAATGAAGCTTCCTCTAAATGTTTATTTCGTAGATACCGATTGCTCTTTGGTTAAGTTAAATGAGGACGTTGCTGAACTCTGTGATTTCGATTCGCCTAATTCAGCCATTGGCAAAACCGCATTTGATTTTGCTAATAAAAAAAGTGCTGAATTTGCTCAGTTTAGTGATAAAAAAGTTATGCGCCAAAATGCTATTGGCTTATTTGAGCATGAGTTAGCGCTTATTGATGGTGATAATTATCGGGAATTTACGGTAAAAGCACCTTGGTACGATGACAATAATAAAATTATTGGAGTAGTTGGTTTTTCAACTGCAATAGGAAAGCACTCGCTGGTGAATTCCATTATTGAACTTAAAAAATTAGGTTTATTAGATTATCAAGCAGAGCAAAATGAATCAGAACTCTTTACTAAGCGAGAAATGGATTATCTTCCTCTTCTTATGAGAGGCAAAACAGCAAAAGAAATTTCAGCCCTATTAAACATATCCCCCCGTACCGCGGAGGGAGCTATAGCAAATATCAAGGTTAAAATTGGTGCCTCTTCTAAATCTAGTTTAATTGAAATGCTTCATACATATTTTTCTAAATAACAATCATATATTTAATCTGAAACAAGTATTTAATACGGGTTTCTTTGCGTTTGATTTTTAGGTAGAATTCGAGTGCAAAAATTGAGGTAAATTATGAATGGCCGAAGTACATTGTTAGAGTTGCCAGTAGAACTTATTGAAAAAGTAACCCCTTTTCTTGACTTAAAGAGTTGCTGTTTTTTTTCACGATCCAATATGTCACTTAAAAAAGTTGACCAAAAGCATTGGGAAGATCTTTTAACTACTCGTTTTCCTGATCATTCAAAAGAATTAAATGAGTTCAAAGAAGCAAAAGACACTATAGATTATAGGTATGAATATTTTGCCATTGAGAAATCAGAATTAGGTAAATATGATCCCGAATTTATTACCTGGGTTAACATTTTTAAATCTGGCAATGTCGATGCTTTAGAACAACGAGTCAAAAAAGATATTGAAAATGAAAAAACAAACTGTGCAAACGATCCTGTCCGCTTGGCACAAGTTCCTACCTATGAAAAAGCTGTCATTCAACTATTATTTATGCTCTATTTACATCCAGATAGGTCGGGAAGAGATGCGATTTATTGGGCTATTAAAAACAAACATCAAAAATTATTAGATCACATCTATGAGTGCGGTTTATCTGAATATGTTTTCAATGATGAAAGTAAACCAATCGCATCGCAACGTAATTCTCATAACATGACCGTACTTCAACTTGCAACAGTTACGAATCAATCCATGGCAACTATTAATAATTTACTTAAACAGGGAGCAGGGGTGAATGTACCTGGATATATTGGGAATTTTCCAAAAAGCCAAAATCCCGATGTTATGCATACTTTAGCGACACCATTATCAACTGCTGCAATGTATGGTCAAAATGATCTAGTTATTCGGTATTTAGATTTAGGTGCTGACATTAATGCATCGGCCTATTTTAATGCTTTATATCATGAATCCATAGGATTGGGTCTAGATATAGCTCTTCCGCTCTCTTATACAGCTCTTAGTATAGCTTCAGCAGCAGGTAGTTTAGAAGCCGTAAAAACATTAGTTACTCGAGGAGCCAATCCTAACGGGATAGAAGAAGAGAAAGATAATAATTTTAGAGGAGAGTTACCCATAGTCCAATGTTCTAAGGGTGGACACATTGAGGTTGCTAAGTATTTAATTTCAGTAAGGGCTGATTCCACGAAAATTGGATTTCTTGATTATGATCGAGCAAGCGGACTCTTAACTAACGGAAATATTTTACAAATAGCAGTGGCTAATGGTCGTTTTTCGTATACAAAATATTTAGTCGATGTGCTTCATTTTGATGCTGAGATAATAGAAGCCAATGTTCTGCATCGATCTTTATTGCATATAAATATATACAATAAGCTTGGCACCAATGATCCTCGCGATACAAGATTGCATTACGCGCTGGTTGATTTTTTGATTGCAAGAGGAGTTAATGTCAATGCAATTGATTGTAATAAAATGACAGCACTAGAATGCGCTATACAAAGAGAATGCTATAAATATGTACCCTTTTTAATATTACGAAACCCCGTATTTGTAGCCGATGAGTGTTTAGCACCTGATCACTTTTCAATGAAGAACCTAAGGCAAATGTTTGAATTTGCTCATGTCCCTAAGCAATATCAAAAAGAATTTGAAGTGCTTGCTAAAACGCGCACCATTGAAAAGCCGTACCTTAACCCAGAGAGATTAAAAGATTTTTATAAGGTTTTAGCTGAAGTGCCACTGAGAGAGGAGAGTTATGGTAAAGCTGAAATGGAAAGAAGAAGAGTTTATGTGTTAAAAAGTTTTACTTTATTTATGGATCTTAATAATGCGATTTGTGTACGTGCCACAAGAGAAAAGCAGCAACATAAATACAAACACTAAAATGATGAGCAGTTTAAGACTATTTCTGGCTCAAAATTTTATTTAATAAAGATGAGGTTCTTTAGTAGTATAAAAACTGGTTTCAGATCTTGAACAAATAAAACACGATAAAAATATTTTTATTGCCTTATCGTCTTTGTACCAAGTTAGCGCTAAGAAATAGCCAGTATAGGTAACAGGGTCAAGCCCAAAAATGGTATAGGCTATTCGTAGTAATTAGTGGCCTAAAATATATTTACAATTTAGCAAAGCTATACCAATTTTGGACTTGACCCTAGAGATTTTCCTACTTAAAGCCCTAAGACTCCATGTTTCACAGGGAAAATTTAACTATGTGAATGTTCATTAGCTACTTTGTATACGGGTGATACGGCACTGCCGATAATGAAGATTAACAGCAGTAGGGCAAGAGCGTATACAACGTAGAAACTTATTTAAAATCTGCATATTTTATCAATGTCTTAAATTGTTTATTGATATTAATCAATAGCTTATATTCCTCTATAGTATTTAATAAAACCTTAAGGTTCATGAGGGATAATATATGCACTCAAAACGAGAATAGTTATGCCCAAAACTTATCAAATAGCTTTTGAAAAAATACCAGATGAGATTGTAGAAGATCTCATACCGTATTTCGACGTTGGCACATTAAAAAGCATTTTGCCTGTATCAAAGGGATTTTTCGTAAGATTTTATCCGCTAACACAAAATATAAAAATTTGGAAAGCTGCTTATCAGGGTTTAAATCACCGCGGTACGGAAACTGAAAAACAATTGCAAATGGCTTTGGTGAAAGCAGTGAAAGCTGATGAAGTGGATACCGTTTATCGCATAACAAGTCTTGGCGTAAATACTAATTTTATACTAGATGATTCTCCTGATATGGAATTTGAATTCGGCGACCCTGCTGCAGGTCATTTTTTAAAACCTACTTTTATGAGTTGGGCAGCAAATCATGCTTATGGGGAAAACGGCGCTATTATCACTTGCTTAGTTATTATGAATGGTGCAGATGTTTCTACAGAATCTTCCTATCGAAAGTGGGTAGGGGACCCACATGGCGGACCTCCATTAGAATTTGGCACAGACGAACACCCTATGAAGGAAACCCCTGCTGAATCAGCACCTGATTCTACTGTCAGGACAATTATTCTTTTGACAGAGTTTGAAAATGAAATAAAAAGTCATAATAACTCACAGCGAGCCATTGATCTTTTAATGAAAGCAAAACAGACAAATCGTTCATTTGCAGATGCATATTTTAATGAGTTAACCACTGAACAAAAGGAGCACCAGGGACTCCAGGCAAAATTAACAGCAAATCAAGTTAGGGGGATAAGAAGGGACCCTCGTTTGCGTGCTGAACCAGGAATAGATTTTGAAGATTTTGCAAAAAAACATTGGATGAAAATTACTCTTCTTGGTTTTGGATTTGACTATGTTTTAATATCTGGGTCGGCAACAAAAGTTGGCATAATACTGCTGAGTATCTTTAGTAGTGTCACGCTGCCTGCATTTTTTACTACTATTATTGGTGTCCTCATTTTAGGCTTAATAGCAAAAGTAATTATTAAAAAGATTGAAGACTTTTTTTCATCCAAACCAGCAAGTTACCCAGTTACATATGAAATACCAAAAGATTTTCAAGCTAAGTCTTCATATGCAAGTATTTTATTTAAAAAATTAAGCTTTGAAAAATTTTCACATCCTTCCTCTGTTAGTGTTCCAGCGTTAGACCATCCTAAGGCATCTGACAATAACAACCTTCCAATCCTTCCACTAGATTCAGCACCAACCACTCAACCGCGCATGTTGCGCCTTCGTTAAATTTCTTTAACCATTGAGTTATATTCATTTTTGCGTTTGAAGATAGATACTCGTTGGCTTTTTAGCAGCCTTGCCTAGATCATCAATCAATCTTTGCTGATCCTCATAGTTAAATCCATTTATTGCAAGCGGGACCAAGGTCCATACATCAATAGGTTCATTATCAATGGCAGCAATCTTTTGTTCAACTAAAAAAATAGGCTGTGGGGCTGCATCCTTAGGATCAATTTTTAATAATTGATAATCAGATGATTTTGGTAATCTTCCCATAAAATAAACCACTTTATTCATTTTATCGATGGATACCTCTTCACGCACCACAGCGTACTTCGTCTCACCCGGCTTTGGTGCAAAAGGGTGTTGCACTGACAATCGCACAAAATATGCAGCATTATCATCTTGCTTTATGCTATCTTTTAAAACCATTCCTCTAACGATTGCTTGAGGAACATATTTAGCTGGGTCCCAAGCTTTTTTCATCACGCCTTGCCAAGCTTTGTCAACACTCAACGTATGGCGATTATTTTCAAAGTCTTTACCATAGCGAATATTATAATTAATATCGTAAAATTCTTGACGATAAGTAGGATTATTCGCTTTCGCTTGAGAAAATTCGTGTTTAGCTTTCCTTAATTGGTCAGTAGCAGACAAATCAGCTGCATGTACAGTAGTGCTCATCATCAAAAATAAAATGGCTAAACGATAAATCAATTTAATGTTACCAACCATAAAAAATCCTCCTAATGGTTATAATTCAACTAATTCCAGATTATCATCATTTAGATGAATTAACTCTTTAAGTTTTTGTTTATTATTTCTATGAGATTCGATTTAGAAAAAGCGTTTAATTTGAATTTTATTAGCTCAAGATATTTTTCTGCTGTTCGCGGGGATACCTTAAGGGCGTGTGCGATTTCTTTTGTGGTTTTTCCTGAGCTAATGAGGGGAAGATATTCCAATTCGCGTACGGTTAGATTTTTTGAGAAAAAAGGAATTATTTCCGAGATATTCATATATTTTTTATCAGAGTTTAATAATCCCAGCTTTTTTATTTCAAGTAACGACGCAGCTAAAGGCTGTAACCCGAGAGCAATTGAAAATCCAAAAATACCAATGATAGCTCCTTTTTCATCATACCATGGAGATTTAATGGTGAGATAATGCTCCTGTGTCCCATCTATAAAGGAATGGGAATCGTCTGTGATTAAACACATATTTGTTTCGATGACTTTTTTATCAAACGCAACAATGGGGTCGGCAATCTCAGTTGGATATAAATCAAATACAGTTTTCCCAATAGCCGCTTCTTTTGAAGGTAATCTATTCCGTTTAAGCGCCTCATTATTGAGTTCAATGATAGTACTATTCTGATCTAAAAAATAAATATTGTTGGGTAAAGAGAGTAGCGACTCCAAGGTATGACCCGTAAAGTTATGCTTAATAAAAGATTTGCTTTGATCATGATTAGGATCTATTAATAGAATTCCATTTTTTATTCGATACACATGAAAATTTGGATTGAGTTGGTTTGGCATAGAAGTCCTTAATGCTTAGTATTTACTTTAATCAGCGCTTCGATAATTAGTCAATATTAATTTTGCATTTAACAATTCCATTGGTTTATTAATTAATAAGCTCGGTAAACTGACTAAATATTTATTATAACTAATTGATTTTAATCATAAAATTATTTAATAGGCTATATAAGGATTATTTGACAGTATTTTTAATTACCGTATTTTTTACGCCTATCATTTTTGAATGATTTGTATAAAATTAGATCATTCGAAAAGAGGGGAGGTTAATATGGGTTCAAGCACTACGGGTACACACCGAGAAATGAAAGTTTCATTAGCCCAAGATTCATATAAAGAACTTTATTATCCTAAATGCGATGAAAAATTGGCTGATAGAATTGTAAGGGCAACGCAACGCCTGGTGTCGTTTCCTGAATTAGTACATCATGTTTCATTAAGCCAGTTAAGTGAAGCTTTAGATCAAGGATTACATAATCGAGAACCATTTAGCGATGGTCTCATATGTTTTAGCGCGCGTACTCAATATGGCTATACAAAAGATCAACCTGGTTATAAATTATTTGCGTATGAACAAAAATTTGAACATTCAACCCCATACAATTCAATAAGTTTTACATTTACTTTAGAAAAATTAAAAGATGTTTCTAAGATATATTACAATATACGAAGTCTTTGGCTATCTTATCCATTTCATTTGCGTATAGGCAATGCAACTTATAGTCTTGGTTTGAATGCTGAAGAGAGGCGTGATATTAGTCCTTTTACGGATATGTATTTTGAAACAAAAGTACCGCAATCAAATCAAATTTTAGATGATAATGATTTTAACAAATTATATCACAACATGATCCTCAATTTTTTTAAATACATCGATTACTTGCAAAGTGAAGGACCGCACCCAAAAAACATTCTAAGAATATATGAAGCTTTAGTAAATTTAAATGATGAAGAATTATTAGTATGTCTAAAACAAATAGGAGCTGAAGCTTCGAGTCATATAAATTTTTATATTGCTAATGATTATTTACTTGATTTTGATTCAGTAAAAATAATATATACGAGCCAATACCCTCATGATAAAAGAAATTTTATTGAATTAGATATTCTAATTCTCGAATTGGAAGTGGGAAATGTTGATACTATTATAGCTATCCAAAAAGCCTATCCAAATTTAATGAAGAGTTATCGGTTTATAGAATATTTACTTGTCAATATTTCTCATCCTGCAACAACGGTACTGTTAAAGGATTTATTGTCTGCATGTGCAACACCGAAAATAGCTATGGAAAAGCCAGTTAGTAAAAGACAAATTAATCCTCAAACCAAAGCTAAATTTGATTTGTTAAGTCCGGTAAGAAGGAAGCAAAGTGGTCGCAAAGATTTTTTTCCCATAGAAGGCACAAGCAGTATTTGGGGAGGTCAAGAATATTCTTATGAGTGTAGACCTGGTTGGAGAAATTATTTATTTGATTCTAATTGTACAGTGGAACAATTGAAAGAATTATTGGTTGCAGACAATGCAAAAACCAAGCTAGGAAAAACATATCCAGACGTTGCTACTGATCTAGATGTTTTTAATAAAATTAGTGCTTCTAACAATCCTGAAGAAATTGCGGAAGATTATCAAGCGGCTTGCACTCAGTTAAAAAAGAAAAATATTAAAATAGATATGGCAGTTCGCGGATTATTAATAAATAACATTCATGCTATACACATGCTAACTATACAATTAATTAGAATTCATGATATAGATAATGAATTTTTTAATGATGAGACCATAAACACTAGAATTATGCAGTTAATAATCCATAATGAGAATTTTCCAAAAATATTATTAAAATTAAAAAACTTAAATCACCTCATTGTATTAGTCCCCAGGATAAATATATTTATTGCTAAGCATATTAATAACTTACAAAAGCTTCTCGAAGTTATAGAATTTATAGAAAAACTAAATGTTAAGCCATTTGTGTTTGAGAGCACGTTAGATAAATTTATTGAACTGATCGAATTTACAGCAGTATCTCAGCATATTATTGAAATGCAACAAGCAGCTCCTGAAATGCCATTTACAGACAATATTTTACTTGCAGCGATTGAGCGTAAATCAGACATAGTTGAAAAAGAAAAAAAATCAGAAGAAATAGTTGAAATATCATCTAACCTTCAAACTTCGGAGATTATTATGCCAAGTCCTAGAGCAATAAATGCTGCTGATATAGCACGTGGAATTATTAATGAAAAAATCGTAGCAATGCGAATTGCTTTTACGCGAATGAGCGAAACAGATAAAGAAGTAATTAACCAGATCGTTATTTCAAAAGCATTTGAACATATACAATCTTTAATAGACTATTTATCTGAGGAAAATTTATCTGAATACCTAGAACCAATACAAGAATTAGATAAGAAAATAGATTCGTTCATTGCAGACCCTGGCATGAATACATTTCAAGATCTTCTTGACGATCTTCAGAAGATTTTAAGTCCATTAATATCTAAAAAAATCGAAAACCCGTTAGTGGCCGAAGAGAAGAGTGTAGGTCTTGTGTCTTCATTAATAACATATAATTCGAGCTCATCTAGTTCTAAGTCGTCTTCTTTATTTTCTGAAACTGATGAAAGTGAATTAGTACAGAAGTTTCTTGATAGATACACTCCAGGCTGTAGATCATTTTGGGCGAAAACTAATGTTCATACTGTAGAAATGATATTACAACACGCTAGGGGCGCTCATGCTGGATTTTTCGGCTATAGCGGAAATAACACACGTAAAGCACTTGAAAGCTTTGGTATTGATGTTTTTGACAAGTCAACTAACCTAGACTTAGTAAAACAGAAATTATACAGCAATAAGCGCATTTTATAGCTCAGGAACTGTAGGAACAAACCTTAAAAAATGTCATTTTTTAAGAATTTGTATACGGGTGATCAGTGCCCTTAAGATTTCCTTAAGGTTACTCCTGTATCCTAATTCAATAATATTTATGCGTCACAAATGAACTTTTGGAGAGAAACATAAATTATGGCTAATTATCAGATAGTTGTAACACGACAAGAAGCTGAAAAAGCGGCTGCTAATTTAGCTCGTAAAATAGGATTTGCCTGTACTGTTAAAACCAGCCTCGATAAAGAATCTGGAATTCAGACATATAGTCTTGAGTGCGCCTCAGAAGGGCCTAACTATGATGAATATTTTTTTAAAAATATTTTCACTCAATCAAGGGTTGAATTTAGCCCAAGCCGAATGCAATCTGAACGACTAGTATTAGGCGAGCTTTTTAGAAGAACCGCAACCATTTTTCATCCTTTAGAAATAAAAGCTCTTGCTAAGAATAAATTTAAATTTCCAAAAGTTACCAAAGAAAATCGTGATGATGCAGAATTCGTATTACGAGAAAAATTTGAATTTACTCATCAACGACTATTGGTAACTTATAATAGCAATCTAACGATCCAAATTACTACCAATCAAGAACCACAAGCGATAATAAGTCAATGTGTAAAAGAATTAGAACGATATGGCGCCTATGGAACATCCTTCGAATTTCGAGGAAATACAATGGGAGGGGCGCCTGGTGATGTACCTAATGAATTTTATGCTAATATTTCCATAGCCAATCCTTTTGATATCCATAACCTTGCCAGGCAGAGAAATAGACAGAATGTCGAACAAGGAATGTTCAGCAGACACAAAAAGAAAATTATTACCGCTTTATTAGTAATGGCATGTATTGTAGCTGCAGGACTCTTAGCCAGCTCAGGAATTGGTAGTTTCGCCGCCGGTAGTTTTGCATATTGGTTGACAGGTGCTAGCGCATTACAAACATCTGCAGTCGCTTTAACAGCAGGAACATTTGTTATCGGCGGTTCAACAGCAATCGAATGCATAAGCAAATCTAGTTGTTGCGGTGGATCAATGGATGAAGATTTATTTAATACTCCTTCTAGCTATAGAAGAATGAGTAAGGGAGGACTGTTGTCTCTGTCCCCAAGATCAGCAAACTCTTCCATTATTCCACAACCATTAAGCCAACAATCTGCAGCAAGCAGAGAACTTTCGCATGTAGCAAATAACCCTGTAGTAGGATTAGATGCGAACAGATCAAATAAGGGTGGTAGCTCATCTGCATTTAGAAGATAACAATAAATTTAAAAAACAGGAAAACAGTTTTTAACCGCTGTTTAAAAGAACAAATCTTAATTAACGTTGTGGACGTTGTGTACGGATAGCTAACTGGGTACCAGTAATTTACACTACCGGAAATGTGTTATTAATCATACAATTATATTATTAAGTTAAAGTAAAATCAATTGGGTGCGGTTTCCATTGTGCTGAGTACGGAGCATCTCTAAAAGCAATAAACTGACAAATTATGCATTTCCTTAAGAAAACCTTAAGGTACGGGGGGTAGAATGCTTATCAATTATAAGTGTTCATTAATATGCAGAGGTTTTTATGCCAAACAGTCATACACCAGCTTCACTAGACGCAGCTAATGCTAAAGCAGAAATAATTCTTCAGCAGAAAATTCCTCGAGTACAGGCATATTTTTTAGACAAGGGAAAAGAAGAAAAAGTAATTACAACTCTAGATCAAGTGCTACCTTTAATTAATTTTTTTAAAACACAACCATTAAATGACTATATTAAAAATATTAGTGAACTTGATAGTATTATGGATTTAATGATACAAGAGAATTCCTATGCTGATTCATTAAAACGCCTACAAGAATTGATGCAAAATGTAATGCATATAAAAATTGAATCAGTATTACAACGAGGTCAAGAGCTGGATGCTATGATGGAAAGATCTAATGACCTTGGACAAACCGCCAAGAAATTCTATGCAAAAGTAAAAGGTCGTCAACTAATAGACAAACCTGAGAGACAGCAAGAGCTAATAAGCCAAATTAATAAGGAAACTAACACTGTAGAAGAACGGAATAGACTATTCCCTTCCACAGAAAAAGCTAATGCTCCCTATAATTGCCATAAAAACCCTTGGAGAGATTGGGTTTTTCGAATTCATAATACCAAATCGTGGCGTGCAACAGCGTCAACTATCCGCGAATCGGCTTTTAAAAAACTTGAACAAGAGGTCGATAGCCTGCGCGGATCATATCAGGAGCAAATTGATTTACTGGAAGCTGCGAAAAAATTACCTATTTTCAATACTCATCGAAATAACTCCATTTTATTTGGTGCTTTTTGGAGAACAGCTACCGTTACAAAAATTGATGATAAAATTGAGGAGCTTCGATATTTCAAAATGAGAGAAGATCCTGCCTTGCGTTAGGCAAAAAATAAGTTAATTTCCAAATAATCTCCACAACCCTGGAACCGCTCTCTCTTTGAAAAAAGAGAGCTTTTTTGGGGTATGGGAGAAGTAACAAACCGTCCCCTTATGTCACGGAACCCTCGCCTGGTCTTCTTTCATGCTTATCTAGCCATTTCAAGTACCATTCCATCCAGGCTCCGCTGATGTCGTAGATAACCTTAAATCAAAAGCTGGGATTCACCTTCTACAGTTAAAGGAGTCAAAGATATTACATCCGATTTGCTGTCTCACATTCAACTATATTCAAAATTTGACGAGTCACCTAATTTATAATAAAATCGGGCAAATTTTATACTAATAAGTCCACTGAGGAGTAAATGTCAACACCGCGTCTCTTAGCGCTTCCTAATCTATTGCCTGCTGATATTGACCGCAAAAGTCTATCGCCATTAGCGCAATATCATCTGCATTTAGCTGAACGCATAATGACGTATGTCGATAGCATTATCGATTATTCTGCGACCGGGTCAGCTCTTACTGATGAGCCATTATTAATTTTGCGGCAACAAGTGACGGAAATGCGGTTTTCTTCCCTGGATTTGTTAACTAGCTTAACTTGTTTATTTTCGATTCCTAATGTCTTAGAAGAATTTAATTTTTATCAAACCAAAGTACAACCGCTAAAAGTAAAACTTTATGTGGCGCAAAAAACAGCTGAACAAAAACAACATTATAGTTATCGAATCGGAAATTGTGGCGAGATGTCTGTGGCGGTGATAGATGCAATCCTGCAATGGAATCCAGGCGTTGATATGTCGTTGAATTCTATTGTAGATGGTGATCATATTTTTTGTAGAGTTGGGAAAGATAAAGACGCTATTCTTTTCGATCCATGGAGGCGACTCGCTTATCCTGACACCCTTGAAAACAGAAAAAAATATCTTAAGTGTTATCATCGCGCTGAAGCAAAAAATGAATCGTATGATTGGCATGAAACCGAAACAATTCGTACTCTTCATGAAATTACCGAAGATATTCCTGTATCTATAGCGCGCATTCCGGAAGCAAAAACCAAATTAACGCTGTTAATCCTTCAAGTCTCAGAATTACAAAAAGTATACCCACAGTTACAATTAGATTTTATTATTGAACATTTACGTCTAAAAAATATTGAACTAGATTTTGAGCGCGATTCAAAATTTTATGCATTTCGTCGTTTTGAAATATCTAATTATAATTTTATAAATAATTGTTTGGCAGCAATTTTAAAATCGGCTAAACAAAATGGCTTAGAAGAACAAGTTGCAGAAGTTTTGATTGATATGTGGTTAGTTAATTTTCTCAAAAATTTTTCGTTAGATGAACCTAATATAAATCTCTATGCAGCCTTTGTTTACCAAATGCATCCGACTGTTTCTATAAAAATCTTGGGGACGATTTTTCAAAATAACCCCGAACTCTTTAATAAAATAATTTTTCATGAAATCTATCACGAAAAAATTCTAAATATTGCCTTGTTTTATAGAGATGAAAATTATTTTTTATGGATACTGGATAAGTTATCATCTCCAATTATAGAAAATTGGGCAAAAGTTTTAGTAAAAGATTACCATAATCGAGCTAATCCTGATTTGCTATCGGTGTTTCATGTTGCAGCTCAGCAAAATTGGGAAAAAACTTTTAATTTTTTATTAGATAAAATTCCCCCTGCTCTTGTGAAATTATTGTTTCAACAAGACCGTAAATTGTATGAAACAGTTGAAGCCAACCTTCCAGCAAGATGCTTAGAAGATTTATTAGCAAAAGTGGGCCCGCGAACACAAAATTCCACTCCTTTACCCCAAGAGCTTTATAATCAATTGATGAAACAACAAAATAATTCAATGTTATTTTTTAATCGCAATTCTGTGTCATCACAGCCACAAGCAACTCATTCATCATCATTTACGCAGGAAATATGGTAAATCCCTAGAGATCTGTTAAAATGTGGGTTAACTTTTTTGGAATCGACGTACTTGCAATGAATAGTATAAAAATTCTCAAATCTTTATCCCTAAAAAATGATTTCAACCCTTTATTGAAATTAGCTATCCCGTTAATTATCACGACAGTGGTTCAATCCTCGGTTAATTTTTTGGGAAATATTTTTCTCGCTCAAATAAGTGAGCAAGCATTCGCTGCTGGTGCTTTAGTAAGCTGGCTTTTTTTCACTTTAATTAATTTATTATTTGGCACATTTAATGCGATCAATATTCTCGTGGCTCATAAATTTGGTGAAAAGGATCATCGTGGTATTTCATTAGTGTTACGAGATGGTTTGGTACTTGCCTTATTACTTATTATTCCCACTTTTTTATTATTATGGACTATCTCTTCTATCTTTTCTCTTTTAGGCCAAAAACCTGAATTGATAGCCTTAGCCACACCTTATTTGCATGCGTTAGCGTGGGGATTATTACCTAAATTTATTTTAATGGTGTTATTTGAATTTTTAATTGGTCTTGGGCACACTCGTGTTAGCATGATATTTAACCTCGCCTCTATCCCTTTATATATTTTTTTCAGTTATGTACTGATCTTTGGAAAATTAGGTTTTCCTGAATTAGGTGTTGCCGGTGCTGGTTGGGGAATGACTGTTAGTGATTGGATTGCAGCAGCAGTTTTATGTATCTACTTAACTTGCAGTCAATCCTATAGTACTTATGTAAAATCTATATTTACGTGGAGTACACCTTTTTATCTATGGGAAATAGTCAAATTAGGCTTCCCTATAGGTCTCATGTTTACTATCGAAGTTGGATTTTTCTTTGCAATGGCTTTATTCATGGCTGTGATTAGCGTCACATCAGTTGCTGCTAATCAAATTGTGATGCAATATTTTGGTCCTTTGATAGATATTCTTTTAGCTCTCGCACAAGCAATGACGGTTCGCATGGGTCATCACTTAGGTGCCAATCAACCCGAAATCGCAGAACGAACGAGTTACGCAGGAATAGTTTTATCAGCTGGTATCATGATTATCATTGCCTGCTTCTATTGGTTCTGCCCTGGCGTATTAATTGGTGCCGATTTTAATTTACAGGATCCTCACAATGCTGAAATCATTTATTTAGCGAAGCAATTTCTTTTTATCGCCGCTTTTTTTCAAATTCTTGAAGCCATACGAATTCCTTTATTTGGCTCATTACGCGGATTGAAAGATACACGATTTAGTTTATTTACCTCTATTATTAGCTTCTGGGGTATTGCTTTACCCATTGGATATCTCTTATCCTTTTGGTTCAAAATAGGCGGCAGTGGTTTTTGGCTGGGTTTGGTTATGGGTACCATTTGTAGTGTTCCTCTACTATATGGAAGATTTAAACAAAAAATGCATGTTAAAATGACGGCCATTATAATAGAGGAATCTACATGAAATTAAGAACGATTTTATTATTAACGGCATTTCTTATAACGTTATGTTGTAGCCGAGCTTATTGCGCCCCGCTTTCATGCCCAAGCTTAGCAGATGTCAAAACAACGATTTCTAAGTTGGTTGGAAAACAGGAAGTAGACGGAATTGTAGCAGCAGGGATAACTTGGACAGCACATACCAAAGAGTTTTTTACTCAAGAAGATGCCAATTCTGTTAGCCTTTCTTTTAATGAAGCGAAACTCAATCCTACTGAAGAGGGCAGCATCAAAACAGCCATCATTTGTAGATATAACACTGGAAATGTTTATGGTGGCATAGATTTCACTACTAGAGGAGTTGCTGTTGCGGTCGAATCAGATCACAACTGGGCTCATTATAGCGGTTTTTATGAAGGAATAGCGGGAGATATATTATACTGCGGTCCTGGATACTACTATAGTGCTGCAACTACTCCCAATGAATGTACCTTTAATACCTTTTGAAGTATGTTAATGAAGCTTGAACACTAATAAGATTTAACAGGATAAACCATCATTTGAAATGTCCTCTCAACGCCAACTTGACAGATACGCAACCTTTAACATCAACGTCAAGTTGTACTGATACCTCACGAGGGATTTCTTTTTGGCGTTGAGGAAAAAATGCCGGTTTTATTGGTCTGAATATTGGCTCTTGAACCTTTGGGGTTGATGGAGCCCGAGAATGAATTATTTCTTCTAGCATGGAATTTATAATTTGTTTTATAGATGGGTCATTAATATTAGCTTCCAAAAGCCTGAGTCCACTAATGCATACACCCTTTTCGACCCTGCGTTGCTGAAAAATTACTAATATTTCTTCAGCTAAAATTTTATTTTGCGAATCAATTGCAAATCTAATGGCAGTATCAACATATTGATTAGGATCTGACTTTAAAGCATTTGATAGTGAGATTAAAATATTAGTAGAGCTTATAAAATAATCAAAACGAGCATGATCTTCTTCTGAGATGACTACCAAAGTATCATCGTAATTTATGAACCATTTCAATAGTATCTCATTAGGATATAACTCTAAAACTGTTAATAAATTAACTTGAGTTTTTTCTGTTAGTGGATAATGCAAATATAAATCTAAGAAAAAATATAAAGCATCTGTGGTTTGATATTGTAAAGCCATGGCAGGTATTTGTATTTCTAAAGCATATAAATGATTTTTCAACTCAGCATTATCAACCGTTATAACTAGATAATGTAAAATATTTGCATATGAGGTGTTACGACCCAATGATTCAGGTGTTGAATAAAATACTTTAATGATAGGAGTAAGGCATTTTAAATAAATTGCTATGATAGCTTGAGAGTTTTCATTTAAAGCTTGGTATAGATTATAAATCCAGTCGTCAAATTCTCTATCTAAATCTCGAATAAATTCTTGTGAATCAGGGGTAGAAAATAATTTTTCAACAAGGCTTTCGTCTATGCTTTCTTTCTCTTCTGCTGCCCCTGCTTCTATTTTCTGCATTGAAATATGGAGTAATCCATAGAAAATTCCTTGTATGATCACTTTCTTAAAATTAGGTGCGCGAATATCATGTATAGCGTTAATATCCTTAGCAGTAAGCGTTTCTGCGAGTTTCTGGCCTAAAGTTATCAATACTTCTGCTATGCGTTCTTCAGGACTGGGTGAATACTCCGTCCAATCATGATCATGAACTAAAGGTAATTTTTCAGGTAACTCCCTATTTAGAAATTGTGCAACTCTTACCATGCCGCCTTCATCAAATAATTGATCTATCCTAGCTTTATAATCCATAAACGGTCTTCGAGCACTAGGAATTAATAAAATTCCATGTGGATGTTTTTCTGGTTTTACATAACTTTGTGCAAGTAAAGTAAATACTTCTTTTCGTACCCCCTTTTTTAATTTTGAGCGGTTTACTGACATCGATTGATAAAGGAGTGTGCGCACAAAAACTTGCTCACTAGAATATACTTTTCCATCTGTATTATCTGTGACTTTGAAGGGGTCAAAGTCAATGGTTAGGTGCGATTCTTCGTCAATAAGAGTGCCGGTATGGATAGGCGTTGTAATTCCCTCAGTTAAGAAGCCACGAATGGAGCGATCAAATTCATAAACTTTAATAGCGCTTCTGTCAAATGAAAGACGGGTAAATAAATAAAAAATAAATTTATAATTCCAATACTTATTTTTTTGAGTTTTTGTAAGATCACCGGGTCTTAAATGAGATTCAGGAATAGTGATATTCGCATCATCATTTTTGGATTCTCTTCTCATATCGACGTACAGCAAATGATTATTTAAATAAATATCTGCATTGCCAATGATTTCTGGAGTATCCTCGGAATCTAATAAAATCACTTCATATTTATTGCTTTTTCCTTTTTGTACCTGGTCGTGAATTTGTCTCAGCGTATTACTGAAAAAGTCTATATCAAAATCCTTAGGTGTTCGCTGCGCATAAAGTGATAAAGCATAGCTAAAATCTTCAATGAGCTCTCCATATTGCTCAAGAAAAACAATGGGTTCCACCCCTATAGAAAATCGAATGCTATTCGAGGTCGTACACATGTTAGATAATGAAAAACCAAAGCTTTGTCTTCCGGTAATAGGCAAACCACGTAATTTAGCAAGTTCAAGTAGAATTTTTTGAAATTTCTTTATGTAATTTTCTTTTTGCTTAGCAGATAAGTCAAAGAGTTTAAAAAATGGAGCAAAACTTAAGGCAACATATACTGTACCTGAATCGATATTAAAAGAAATTTCTATAGGACAAAAATTTCTGACTTCATTGCCCATTTGAATTGTGCTAGATTTTGAAACGTTTGAGAGCTTTTGAAATAATGTATTATGTAGCCAATGAGTATTTTGTCTTACTTTTTCAAAATACCTTGCGATAAGGGACTGAAAATTTTTCAGTAAGAACCCGAAGAAAATCGCTTTTTGAGGTAAGATACTTGGAAACTTAGGATGTAACCCTTGAGGTGGTATTCCTAGGTAAAAACACCCTCCTCCTGAAAAGTTATCAGCCCCTAATTGCGTGAGTTTTGCCAAGCTTTGGATACCATAAATTTCTAATTGTTTATTTAGAATAAAACGTTCTAATTGAGAAAGAAGATTTTGAATTTCAGGGTCTGAAAGATAATTAATGGTCACATCTAACACTAAAATCATATGTTTTAGCGGATTTTTTTCTAACTGCTTATATATCCACCCCGCAACATCCTGGGTTACTTGCTCACTATGAGCAGCGTTATTCGGGTGAATTTCAGCAATAAGAATATCAGGTTCGCCTTTGATTTCAGCAAGTGCATGCTTTTGTTGTATCTCGGCTTTGTTTTGACAATACACATCATTTATTATTGTTAATGTTTCAAAATAACTTTGACTATTGCAGGCAATAGAAGGCGCGCGCTGTTGATATTCGGATCTGGTTAAAATTTGTTGGCAAAGAATATCATAAACTCCACTCATTGCGTATGAATAAATCCCTGATAATACAGTAACGTTAGAAGATCTTAAAGAATTTTTAGGGTCAAGAATATCTACTACGGTTTGATCATAATTAACTGGGAACATAGCAGGAAAATATTCAAAACACAGCATCAAAATTTCACAAAAATTTTGATAGGCTTTTTGCCATTGAATAATAGTGTATCCGGGTTGACAATAAGGAATAACTTGAGAACATAATAGTGGCGCTGCAAAGTTTAATAAGGTTTCATTATCTCTTAATAATATTTCCGTCCATCTTATAATAATATCCCGATAAAGTTCAGAACCACTATCCGTATTAAACCGATACTCATTAATGGCTATGATATGTTGACGCCAAATAGATGTAGAATCAATGACATTATTTCCATCTTGTTTTTTTTCTTCTAAAATTGCTGGTTTGTTAATGGGATGTAAAAATGCACGGAGATCTAAAAAATTTAAATGAGTAGCTATAAATTGATTTATCGCTAACCTATCTGGCATTGCTCCGCATCTATTGAGTATAGAAAAAACATCCTGTGAAAATACCCAATTGATGGAAGCTGATTCAAGAATAGGTCCCAAGTCACCTTTTTGGGCTTTCCATCGTGCACCCCAAAAAAATGCACCGCCTTTATCTTGAAAGGTAAATAAAAAAAAGAAATCTTGTTCTTGTAATGCTTTTAATAAATCATTCCGCGCTATTTTTTTACTGACTATTTCTGTTAAATCTGCTGCCAAATCAGTTTCTGCTAGCGGTAAAAAAATAAGAGTGGCTTTATGGCTAGTCTCTAATTCTCCTAATGCATCTAACTCTATAAGTCGGTGACTACTTGAAAAAAAATCGGCTAATTTCGCGTTAGTGCGCGCTAAATTTTGAAAAGGAGTGAGCACTAGTTTATTTCTTTTGGAAAATGTTTCAAATTCCATAGAAAATTTAGTAGGCAGATTAGGCTCTTGAATGACTTTTGTTATATTGGGTTCAAATAATTCTTCTAGCGAGAGATAATTTGCTTTTACTATTTTATTTTTTAATTCTACTTCGGCACCCCAGTACAAAGAACAATCAATATCATCAGTAATTGATAATATAAAAATAAACTTATGGGTACCAATTATTTTATTAATATTGAATTTATGCTCTTGAAAGAGTGTTTGGAGATCTTTTTTCAAATCAGAAGGTTTGATTCGTATAACCCAAATTGAAGTTTTTGGGTCTTGTTTTTCTTCATCAAAAGACGTTAATTCATTTATTTTATGCGTTTTTGAAAAATATTGGCCTAATACTGCGAGAGTAGATGATGCACCTGGTTTTATCATTCTAATTTTTTTCTTATTCTCAGTTTTAAAGGCTTTACGCAGAAAATCCTTTAAATTTTTTTCTATCCATGGCCAGAACAAATCCATTAACCGAGTTTGTTCTATTCTTACATACCCTGAGGTTTTTTGGGGCGCACATAAGGGATCAAGATAGTGTAGATGTTTGTTTTCATCCTGTGTGAACTCGGCATTATAATGTTGATAATGTAATACATAGCGTAGACAGGCTTCTCTTTCAGCAGGCGTTTTAGATTGATTGTATAATCTCTCTATAATTTCTAGTGGCGAGTCAATGGTAGGCTCTTGAATAACCGAGGCAAAAGGCGGACGCCTATTCGGTTGAGGAGAATTTCTTGTCTCTAATCTTCTAGTTAGCTTAGGCTTAAAAAAGGCTAACTGTTTGGGCGAGGTATCTGGCACTCTTTGCATATTTTCGCCATACTAATTTATTTGGCATAGTATCTTCTGCAAAGCTTAAGGTATTATTAAGAACAGTAAGAAATTCAGTAACTTACTTCTCTATAATAACTATTTTTGTATAATTAAAATCCTAAGAACAAATTTTATCAACCCATTTAGCAAATGAATCGATAAAACTTTGTAAAAATTTACGAGTATCAGGATTAGTGATATCACCCTTCGCATCAAACAACTCCCCTGCTTTTCCAATATAAGCTTCAGGTGCTTGCATACAAGGAACATTTAAAAAGACAAACGATTGTCGTAAATGATGATTGGCGCCAAAGCCACCTATGACCCCTGGTGAAACACTGATAACAGCGCCAGCTTTTCCATCCCATACACTTTGACCGTAAGGGCGAGATCCCACATCAATAGCATTTTTTAAGACACCAGGAACGGAACGATTATATTCAGGAGTTACAAATAATAAACCATCACAGGGTTTTACCAGGCTACGAAATTGCGTCCATTCAGCCGGCGGTCTTTTTTCATCATCTAAATCTTGGTTATAAAGCGGGAGATTTCCAATTTCTATGATTTCAAAATCCAGGGATTTAGGAGCAAGGGAAATTAAGACTTTTGCCATTTTACGATTAAAAGATTCTTTGCGCAGACTTCCTACTAAAACGCCGATTTTCTTAGTCATAATTCATACTCCATTGATTTTTAAAAATTATATCATAATTAAAAGGCTAAGCCATTTGATATTCATTACTAATTCTACTATGATGTGCGCAATTTTAATTTCAAGGATGAATATATTATGACAACTACACGTGACGCGTTTATTAATCGTTGTTATGGTTTAGCTAACTTGGCTGTCAAAGCGATGCTTAGCAAAGATTTTTCTCAGTTCACCCGTGAAAGCGTTGAATTCATTCAAAACTCCGATGTATTTCTAGCACAAACAACAGGTCCTGCAAGACAAGATGCAACAAAAGCATTACCTATTTTAGCTTCAGAAGCATTAGAAAAAAATGGTGGTATAAGAAGCTCTGATAGTTTTTCCGGTCGTTATAACTTAAGTGAATTAAAAGATTATTTTCTAACGTTTCAAGAGGCTATTCCTGGAGCGGCTCTGGTATTAATCAGCGGTGGTCATGCCATTTCAGTGAGCTATGATAATGAGACTAAAAAATGGATGTTCTTTGATCCCTATCAATTCGCAAAAGAGGGTACAGATATTCAATATTTTGATTCTGCTGATCAAATTGCCCAAAGCGTACGTTATGCTTTTGCAGTAAGAAGTGTTTTTACTACTTTTGCAACCGAGATAGTTACAACAGTAAAACAGCCTATTCAAGAATGGCTTACTCACGACAAAATGCAAGCGATGCATAGAGTGACTAAAGATAAAGTTAAGCCAAATCCCACAAATTCCTCTGAGGAAACCTGGCTCTATGTTGCGGCACAAAGAGGTCATTATGATACCGTTCAAAAGCTATTACATTTAGGCGCTGATCCTGATGCAACATTTAGAGATGGCTCTACCCCACTTTCAGTGGCACGTCAGCAACGAGATGAGAAAATGGAGAGAATTTTGGTTGCAGGCGGAGCCATTAAAAGTCCCGCAGTACATCATAGATTGGGTTATGGCACGGCTGAGCATGAAGGGGTGGGTGATGCTGCAGTAACTTTAGGGTTTGATGGAATACATATTGTTGAATTTGATGTCTTTAAAATACAAGGCGAAGAGTTAACGGCACCTCATTTTCCCTTACAAAAAACGAAGTTTGGACAAATTTTAGGATCACCTGATTATTTTGCGTTGCCAAAAGGTTCTATCTCAAATTACTTAGATCCTAAAAACCAAACGCCGGAAGCTTTAGAGCAGAGATTTGAGGCATCCTATAATGCGCTTGCGATAGCAAAATTAGAAAGTGAAATGAAACAAATTGATGCTATTACTCACGCAGGCCATGATGAATATGTAGAAACCATTGATGAGATAGAATGTTGTGGTCCTAATTATTTGGCTGAGCTAGAACAAAATTTCGATCATTTTGCTCCCGATGCTTGGGTTGCTTATAAAACCGGCCATCAAATAGCCATGAAAATGGCTAAAAAATCCCATGATTTAAAAGAAAGCGATCCTGCAAAAGCAAAACAGTATTTAGAAACCGCTTATGCTATAGAAGCTTATGCTCTGCATTATGCCACAGACAATTTTTCAGCGGGTCATATTCGTGTACCCCGTCGTGCATTGGTCAATAAATTCGGGGCGCAAATTGGTGGCGCTTTATCTAATAGCATGCATGATGAAGATTCAAAATTTTCAATCAAAGCCAAAAATGCTCGGGGCGATGAATGGGTTTGTTATGGAGACGGTCAGCTTAATAATCCATTGAATGCACGTAGCAAAGAACTGGTCTCAGAACTGGTAAAAGTTTCAGCGGCAGAAATTTATAATGTGTTTCAAACAGGGGTTATTATTCCTTCTGATAAAATTGCTGGAAGACAACTTTTTCCTAAATCCCTCGATGATGATAGTTTAAGCTTAGAAGAACCTTATCAATTTAGACAGAATGCAGCTCAAACGACGATGCCCTTATTTAGAGAAGAAAAGGGAACTATTTTCGTTCGAAAAGATCTTAGAAATGTAGCATGTGCTGACTATGAAGAGTTAAAAGAGCCTCATGCTATCATTGATGCTGTTATATTGAGAATTGCTGCCGCTAAAGCGCCTGCAAAGCTAAATAAACAATCTCCTTTTGATATGTTAAAAGCAGAGACGGCGAAAGCATTACTAAAATTTGTTAATTTTACTCCTACCTCTGCTTTTTTTGATGGATCACGCGATAGTAAAGCTTCTGCAACTTTGCTTTCTCCTAGACTTCAGGAAGCAAAAAATGAAAACGAGTATTTGGGTTTATTATTTGGCTATTTAACAGCTAATACTAAAAGTACTCACCTTACGAAGGATTTAATTCAACCTATAAAGCAATATGCAGACGCACTAGGCGGAAATATTGCTCCTACCAAAGAAGGTGTTTCGAGGTATTTAGCTGGAAAATTAGGTCTTCCCATGCCGGAAAAAAATGCTACTTCGTGTATGGGGTGTGCTTAATTTCTGGTTGCCGCGTAATTATTTATAGGTTCTCTTAGGAGGCTTTTCTATACCCTCCAAGATGCTGCGCAATCTTGTTGGGAGACTTCGTGTGACTACAGAAGAACTGACACGATCACCAGCAAAAAATGCAGTGCCGCGGTCGAGTGCGGTTAAAGCTCTCGGGCTCTCTACTCTTGGGCTTCTGGGGCTTCTAGGGCTTGCTGCCGCTCCCGCGCGAGGGGATCTTACGCGTAGAGGAACAAAAGGTTGGCCGTCTCCCCATCTATCGGTCACAGCGCTAGCAATATATTGATGAATGTCTTTTGTAGCGGAACTTTTGTCTTTGCTATCAATCAAGGATTGATAATGAACACCTTTTTCGTAGCCAATCACTACAACAGCAGCTGGGTTTTCGCGACGGAAGATTTCGGGTGGGTTGCCATCGCTTTTTATAATGGCAATAGTTATGTTCAACGTTCGAGATAATGCCAAAATAAAAATATGGTCTGCCCATTGTCCCGGTTGTGCGACATCAAGAACTAAATCATGTGCGGTTTTATCATAATAAGGCATATACAGATTAATATTATCTATAACATGCATAGTAGTTAATGCACGTAATGTATCATGAGGGTATTTTAGAATACCTTTACTTTCTAGCTGATGTGCAACAGCGCTAAAGAAACAATTTCCATCGCCTAATACATTATGACAGTCTAAGCCAAACTTTAAAGCTTCTGCTTTTAGTTGTATCGCTTGAGGTGATACTGCAATTGAAGAGTTCACCCAAAACGTTATAAGTTTAACAATCTGATCCGATGTAAAGGAGGTTGTTGAAGATTTAGCTTCCAAAGATGAAGCAGAGCTCGAGCTTGAAGCAAGAACGACGGTAGTCATTAATGCGGTTGTAGAATTGCTCTTAGATTGAAAAGAAGGGCTGCCCGTTGATGCAGATTTAGCTGCTTCACTTTTCATTTCTAAATCAGGCTGTTGGCTGAAATGATCAGCAAACTCGTCAAATACGCCTAATCCATAATTTTGATGAATTTCGCCGAAAGCTTGACATAAAATTAAAATCAGTTGTTTGTTTAATTCACTTGCGTGACTTGCTTCTAATATTTTAGTTAATTTAATCAGTATTTCTTCACACATTTTTGGATTAATTAACCTAGCAATTTCCCCAAGAACTTGAATCGTTCTAATTTGACTATAGGCATCTCTTCCTAATTCAATATTTTGGTTTAAATGTTCTGCAATAATTAAAATGATTTTTTTGCGTTCTTCGTTTGTAAACCATATACCTACTGCTGCAAAAGAGTGTTTAATTAATAATGCTGACTTTGAATAAAAAGCTTTGTTAATAATATCTTTTACTACTTTTTGCCTATCGGTCGCATTCAATATAGGTAGCAGTCGAATTAAACTGTCTATAATAATAAGCAGTTCAGAAGGAGAATTATCAGCAGCTTGCAAATGATTTCGTAACTCTTTTGCTAGTTGATGCGTTTGACTTGGATTTAGCCACGCTCCGCAATAACTTAGTTTTACGGCAACCAGTAGTATAGCTTCAGACGAACTCTCACCCGCATGATGGACTAGGTTTTTAATTTGCTGTAAGCATTCGCGCGTAGCTGTTTTGGTACTCATGCGAGCCATGCTTTCATTGATGGATCGTCTAATTTTAGGATCGTTACTTGTCCATAATTTAAGAGCAACAAGATTAATTTTTTCGGATTGTTCTTTATCAACCCAAGCAACATAATAACTTAGACAAACAATAAGATCACATTGCGTCTCTATATCGTTATCTGCTTTATCTAAAGCAACTAAAAGTCTTTGTATGACGAGTTTACATTGTTCCACGGTTAGCCATTTACTACAGGTTCTTAAACTCATAGCAGCTAAATAAGATTCTTTAGTGTCGCCTTCTAATTTATTTAATAATTTTTCTAATATAAAATTTCGAGTCTCATCATTAAGCCAAGGAGTATAATATTGAATACTTTTAATAATGCTTGGCCAAAGAGCCATCCTTATGTCTTTATTAAAGATGTCCATTAGTAAACGCAATACACCGATACGATCAACACTGTTTAACCACGGACCCAAACGTCCAAGCCACTCTATAGTTTCACGACAAACAGAAAAACTTGGTTCCCCCGTTTGTAGCTGTTTACGTAATAAGCCCAGAACTTCGTTACGTTCAATACCACTTAAAAAAGGAAAGCTATGACCAAAAGCTCTGACTGCCAAAGTTCTTATTTGTTCATTTGGGTTGCTAAAAAAGCTAGCTGCATGTGAAAAGGCTTGCGCAAATGCAGCGCGGTATTTTTTTACTTGGTGAAAACGAAGTATATATTTATTAAATAATTCTTGAATTTCTGGTTTTTTAAGGCAGTTTTCCCCAAAGCGCTTAACGAGTGCGCTAAGAAAATTTTCAATTGTATTCCATTGTCCCCAATCTAGTCCCCACCAGATCCATTGTAAGGTAGGAAAAGCTTTATGGTATTCAACTAGCGTTTCCCATCCAGCTTTATTATAACTAGGGAAAATAAAAGTTTTGAGTAATTTAGTGTGTTCGGTACTCATTATATGTCCGGCAACACCACTCGGGGCCAGTTTGTGACAGCCTCTAAAATTTACTTCATTTAAATCTTTGCTACCTGTTTTGATAAAGACTAACTCTTTACATCCTTGGACCGATAATTTTTGTAAATTCGGAGCATGGATCGAAATGTGGCTAAGCGCGCCTTCTTCTATAATCAATTCTTTCAAATTTGGCCAATTACCTTGTAAAATTTTTATGCCTGTATTTTTTGTAATAGTTAATTTCGTTAAATTTTGACTAAACTTATTTACGGTTGATAAAGAGGAAAGTTTAGGACAAAAACGTAAACTTAGCGCAGTTAATAATGGAGCTTCAATTTCTAGAGTTTCTAAATTAGGACAATTATCTAATTGAAGAGTTTCTAATTGTGGAAAAACAAAATGACTAGTGACATTATGTTGATAACCTGAAGCACGCCAAACTTTAAGTTTAGTATGTGCGTGCAGTTTATTAAACATATTCATAGTCAGCTTAGTACAGTGACTTGTATCTAATTCTCGTAATTGTGGATAATCAAAAATAATTTGTCTAAAGGCACCATCAGTAGTAAAAGCAGCATAAGGACGTAGATCAAGTTTGGTGATTAATTTTTTCTTTTTTTCAGGTTGTATTTTTGACAGTTCAGTTAATAAATTGACTTTTGCGTCATTGGGAATCGGTCTAAGTTGATCTAATAACATTTTTAAAAATAATAAATGATTATTAGTATCCTCTATTGAAGATTCTAACTCACGGTGAGCAGTGATAATTTGGTTAAGATACTGCAGCAATTGATTAAATCCCTTGACAGTAATCCATTGAGACCAATTATCTCTCATATGAATTAAGTAGGTTTGAGTGCTGTGGGATGAACGATAATTATTTGGTTTTGCATGGGCTACGGGTTTATAATTGGTGGGCAAGCGATTAAAGCGCTCTTGTGGATTAGTAGCTAAAGGATCATCCCACGCTTGTTGGTAGAATTGTGCCGACTTTGCTAAAAATTGATATTGGAGCTGGACTAATGTAGGTAGTGTGTTGGATGATTTTTTTTGGCGTAAATGACTTTGAATAAAAATACCCCGGAAATATATCCACTGTATGAAGCTTGGGGTGACAAGTCCTGGCAGAAAACAATTTTTCGTATCTTTCCAATCAGTAATATCGTTTGCTTTAAAAAACCCCGTTCTATCAAAATAAACAGTTTCATTGTAATTGTTTAATTCAGCTAATAACTGAATCAAGATAGCACTCATGTCTAAGCTCAAAAATCTTAAAACTGCGGTACGCGTTATCGGTAATCTCATTGAATCTAATAGCCACGCTGCGCTTTTTACGTTTGCAACTTTGGGTTCAAACCATCCAGCTTGACTTTGGTTCACGTCATCAACAAATAAATGATCGCCATCAAAACGCGTCAAACGCAAAGATTCTGTTGATTTTTCCTGAACTCTCGCAGGTTTTTTAACTTTGTCTACCCCGATATTTTTGGGTTGCTCATCTTCCGGATTGGTTAAAAACCCTGTTAAAGCAAATAAACTAAAATCATCTCTATCTAAATTTTGATCACATTGTGTGAGGGTTAAAGCATTAGGTTTTTTTGATTGTTCATTATCAGCGAGATCTTTAAGCGTATAGGTCGCAGGGTGAGTTAATAAGATGGGCGTATCAATTATTTTGTCTCTCTTTCCTTTCACAGAGATCTTTATACGCAATATACCCAGTTTGCTTAAGGATCCATATCCCGCTATAGCCCACGATAAAAAATCGCCGGCAATTTGATTAGCAGCCATTTCTGGATAAGTTTTGCCAAAAGCAAACGTTTTATTTGAAGAATCTAAAAGTCTGAATACCCGGCGAAATCTATTAGCTTTATCGTCATTATCTTTATCTCGTGCATGTAATAAAACACCCGCAGGATCAATTATTTTGTGAAGTTCTTGTGGAGGTAATTCTTTACACTCAATAGTATTATCGGTATTTCTCCATATTAAGCTAACTTGAGGGTAATTATTTCCTTTAGCCTTTAGGTTGGCACTTTCTTTAAACTCTTCTACCGGAACAAGAGTAATAGGGCCTTCTTCAAATGAACCTGCAAGGATTTCTTCCCATTCTTGCAATTTTTTCCTTTTAACTGGCGAAGGACCATCGCTTTGTAACATTCTTTCTGCCCAATCTAGATGTTGAGTCGAAAATTGATATTCGTTAATCACTACTCTGTTTTGTTCGAAAAACTGAACTCTTAATTCTTTTGTCGGCAGTCTTAAATATAATTCTAAAAGTTTTTCATGGAGTGTATCTAGTGAATAAGCTTTAATTTGATATCGATGATAAATCAGTGAGATTAATTTGTTAAAGGTTTCGGGAGAAGGACTATGATTAAACTCTGATTCTAGAATAAATAAAGAGGGATCTAATGGATGTTTTCGTAATTCTAAAGTGTGATGAGTTACAAAGGTATAGCCAGGTGTTACTAATAGATGATCCACTAAATCCAATACTTGCTGTTGTTTAGGATTAACTTTTAATTCTGGATGCGAATTCCAAGAGCCAGGATGGCGAGAGTTATAAATCATAGTTACACTGGATAATTGATGTTGGTCATAATGTTTATGCCAAGCATTTTGGAATTGTATTTGCATAATTTGTAATTGGCGTATCGACCACTCTAATTGAACATAAAAATCATCTGCCACGTGATTTTTTAAACCTTCCAGCATGGTAAGAAGTGATGCGACCAAAACATCCGGTGTTTTTCCACCAATATCTCCTTCAAGAATTACTTTTTCAGTAAGCCCATAATATAAGGTTAAATTAGTAATCCAAAAAACTAAGGGAGCTAAGTAACGATTTTTGAAATTAATCTCTAGGTCTACTAATGATAGCTTTTTTGTGTCATTTAATTGTTGATGATGAGATTCATAATATTTTAGAGCGACAGCTTGACCTTGCGTCAATAATGCAGGATGAGCTTTATCTTCTTCGACGGGTTCTGAAGTTATTGTATCTGTCATTTTTCTGACAAATCTTTCAAATAATTTAGTGCCCGTTTCTTCGGGAAAAGCAGGATCCGCAGTACTATGCAATAATAGCGGTCTTAAATAACCATAAGTTAAAGTATAATTCACTGGGTGAGGCAAATCGCGCTTAGCTCGGGTGACAAATTCCGGATTATGAAGTTGGAATAAACCTTCCGGTGTGCCAATATGGGTTGGATTACTAAAAGATACACCTGCGATATCTCCTTTATCGATATCTAGACTATCCGTACCAATACACATTAATTTCATATTGAGAATATTCATAAATGTTATGAAATATTTCTCATGGGTGGGATTTGTGTTAGCAACTAAAAATGCAAGGTCTATATCAGACCCAGTAGATAAGGTTTCCCTGGCAACTGAACCTGTCGCAATTACTGCAAATGCACAAGGAGGTTTATTTAATAATCGTTCTACTTCTTGAATGGCATTTCGAATGCAAAATCGAATGACTCCACTTTGGATTTTTTGTTCTTCCAGAAATACATCTTGTCTATGCTGCGCAGCAATAACAAGTTTTTGTTTCGCTTCTTTCAAAAAAGCGCGATAATCGACTTGTTCTGGGTAGGGATGCGGAGAATCTGGTTCAGGAACTTTTTCTTCTTTCTCCTCTTCCCCTAATCTAATACTGAGACTCATATAACTCGTTTGACCATTATATTTTTCATTGCGGTCGAGAAAGCCTTGCTGCTGTATACTATCTTTATCGGTATACTTTAATCGGGTTTCGGTTTTATCAATTATTTTCAGTAAATCACGTACTGGTTTTTTCATACCTCGGGCTAGCCAGTATTCTGCTAAAGGACAAATTTCTTGAAAAACATTAATATAATGGCTCATTTGCCCTATTTTTTGATAGTCGAGAGCCGCATTTTCGAAAATCTTTTCCGTCCATTGAACATATTGTTCGGCAGTGTAATTTCTTTCTATATCGGTTAAACATTGTTCTAGGAATGCTGTGCTAAAATCGAGTGCCTGAGATATGGCTAAATTTCGTTGCGCATTTTGCCGTATCTCATCGGGGAAAAAAAGCGCTTCTCTATACATTTTAACGCTTTTTGTATAATCTCCCTGTTTATGTAATACGTCAGCTAATAACCTATAAAAAATTACACGTTCTTCGGCAGGAAGTTTGTTGAATCGAGACATCCAAATAGAAGGTTTTGATTTTTTTTCTAATATTAATTGATCATACAATTCAACTGCAATTGGTGTTTTTCCTTGTTCTAATAAAAGATTTATTAGAGACACAAAATGCAAATAAATAACAAACATGAGTTCAGAACTATAGTCGTTGTTCGCCCCTGGATTTAATAACAAGGTAAGACAATCATACGCAAAAGCGGAATTATTTTGTGTTATTGCAACATTAAATTGCTTAAGTTTTGTTATAGCTTCAATTTCAAGAGGCGATAGACGTGAAAGTTTTTTTACATAGGTTTCTAATAATTTTTGATGACTAAACATTTTATGATTGCCCTGGACCTTTTGGTTTATTGGATGGGTTATTTATTTCCATAGCTTTGCCTTGTTTAGAATAAAAGCTAGCTTGAACTCCGCTCGCTCTAGTCGGAACTCCATGAGGGATGCCATGTAACGTTGCTTCCATATCGGGAGTTGCTTCAATTAGACGTTTTTCCCACACTCTTCCTGGTCCCCAAGGATTACCTTTTTTATCTTTATCGGTCAAACCTCGTTTTTGAACATCGGCCATCGTTCCAAAACAATAACCATAACGTTCGATCTCAACATCCGGATGTGCCCAACGTTTTCCATCGGGTGTAATGACGCCTGTATTTTCAAATATGCCTTTGGCGCACCAATCATCACTCAGTGGACTAATGGTACGTAGGCGTTTTTTATCGAGATCAGCACGTGTTTGTATTTTGAGAATGCCATCAACAAAAATATCAAATAACCCTTTTTGTCTTTCTAATTCAGTCGGAATTTCTTGTCCTAAAGCCCAGGCGGTTAACCAACGACCTAGTTCTTTAAATATTCCAGGGCGTGATGCCAACTGATGTTTACTGGAAGAAACAATATAGTCAATTACTCTAGCTACCGCTGCGTCGGCAAATCTTGTGATTCCCTCTGCATCGGTCATTAAGTGGATGAGTTGAGGTTTGTATTTTTCAGCTAAACTTCTGGCTGTATAAAGCACAATGGCAGTACGTTCGGAGGGAGGAACGGCTTCGAATAAATTTCTCATATTCTCTGCTTCAGCTCTTCGGAATCTCTCTCGTATGTATAAACCCATATCTAATAGGGCACCCGTCGCAACTCCAATCACTGATCCCGATACCTTCATGTGAGTTCCAGGGAGAGTGACACCAGGCGCAAAAGCCGCTGCTGCTTTCCCTACTGCAACTGCTGCGTCTACTTCATCTGGGACGGAACGTAATTCTCCATCTGCCATCGCGCGAAATTTACCAAAGGCAATATCAAACTGTGTTTCAAATCGCGAACAAAATGAAGTAAGATTATTTAACCAAATATGTCTCTGTAGTAGTGCTTCATTATCTTCTTTTTCTTCTTTCGCTTCCGCCGCACTTTCAACAACTGGCGGCGCAAATTTAACCTGCCAATGCATGATTCCTGTTTGGATCGCAGACTTTATTGCTTCACTGCGCATATTATTAGCGCCGGTTACGATATCCTTACGTCTTGCAATTAGATCTGTCATCAATAGTTCTGTTGTGAGAGCAACATCTAATTTTTGGTTTTGTAAAGCAGAAAAGAAGGCAGAATGATTGCGAATAGTATTCGTTAAAAGATCGCGCATTTTTGCAAGATTTTTATCTTTTAGTGGCCAATTTTCATGGTGCAATCTTGCAATAATATTATCAATAAAATTATTTAATAATTTGTTTTGATGTTGTTGTTTAAATTCGCGATCCGCAGCAGCTTGTTTTAAACTAGCAATTACTTGGGTCATATGTTTGCTAGCGGCAATTTGCATGGCGGTTTGTTTCTGAGGATCTATAGCCTCTAAACTGGCATTTGCAGCCAGTAAAACATCTACTAAGGCCCAATTATTGGTAACTACCGCTTGATGTAAAGGAGGAACCCCGTTATAGGTTGCTTCTACTGCTTGTGGAAAACGATCGAGTAAATATTCCAAAGTTTCTGGTTGTCTTGCAGCAATACAAGCATGTATTAATCCCCCCATGCCTTGATCAACTTGGAGCGCACTTTCAAAAAATGGCATATCTACTAAAAGTGCTAAAACTTCAACTTGTCCACTTTCAGCAGCAATTGTTAAAATATGTTTATTTTTTTGTGGAAGTTGTGGCGATACCCCACTTTCTAATAAGACACGTGTTGTGTTGACGAAACCATTTTTAACTGCTAATTCAAGTGGATTATCGCCTTGATTATTGGAAGTTGTACAATCTATGCGTTTCACTAATTGAGGTATCAAGGCATCTTGTTGATTTAATGCGGCAAGATGTACCGCATTATTTCTATTGCTATCGACTGCATCTGTATTAACACCTTTACTTAATAAATAGGTAACTAACTCTTGATCTCCGGCGATGATCGATTTTAAAAATATATTCCCGTTATAAACATCAAGATCTGTAACCGCCATTTTTCTGACATCGAGCAATCTCTTTACGGTAGAGACATCACTTTTATCTGCCGGTGCGTTGCTTTTAGTTTTACCAAATTGTTGTTCGTTAGCCTCTCTCAAAAGAGCTTCAGTTTGTCTATGTCCGGGCCTTATCTCAAGGGCATGTGTTAAATAATGAATAGCTTCATCATGCATCCCCGTTATTAAAAAAGCGTTACCCGCATCCAGAAGAGCGCCTGGATTTTCGGGATCACGCATCACAGCTCCTCGATAGTCACCCACTGCTAATATTTTTTGACCACATTCTAAATAAGATTGTCCCCGCATCCGAAGGGTAAATGCACCCGCACCCAGCCCTATAGCATTCGTAAAATCGGTTTGTGCAAGATTATGATCTTTTAGATGCTCACGATAGATAATCCCACGGGTGGTTAATAAATCTGCTGTGGGACCGCCTTGATTAATCGCTCTTTCAACATCTTGCATAGCTAATTCTGATTTTCTCAAACCCCAATAAGCTTGGGCCCGTAATCCAAAATAACGGGCCTCTTCCGCTTGATTTATAAATTCATTACAAGCATTAAGCACTTTTTGGTGGCGATCTCTATCGGTATAATCTTTCAGTAACCGTTCTGCCGCTTCAAATGTCAATGCTCGAGGCGCTTTGGGTGGTGAAGGAAGTATTACTGGGGGAGCAATTTCTACTGCAACAGGAGAAGACTGCACTACCACTGCTGAGGCAGCCACTGCAGGTTGAACCATCACCCCAGCCATAGGCTGGGGTATGCGTCTTTCTGGTGGTGCATCAAATGGGTTAGTAGAGGGAGGAACGGGACCAAATGGATTTTTAGATTGCATGATTCTATCCTTGTGTGTTATCAACTTCCGTTAGCAAAAATTTCCAACAGATTGTAATTTTTTGTGGATGTTAGTGTCTTTTATTGCGAAAATCAATTGATAGTTAATAATTTTAAGGAGAAGGGAATGTCCGAATATCGAGTATGCATGATTAATCTTGAAAAGCATGAAATAATCAATTTTGTAAAATTTGACAATAAAGAAGATGCTGAACACTACGCTAAAAACCAATCCGTCGCGGATAGCAAACATAGTTATGAAGTTCAAAAAAATAATAAAGATGATTTTGTGACGATTAAAACTTATTTAAATGGTCAGGGTTAAGAAATTACTTAAGGTTATGCTTAGATAGAACATTTAAGCAGGATTCTTCATCCAATGGTTTTTGTAATGCATAACCCCGCACCTTATCGCTTGCATTTTGACGAAGAAAATTTAACTGTCCACAGGTTTCGATTCCTTCTGCAATCACTTCTAAATTTAAATTCTTTGCAATGGTAATAATGGTTTTGACAATGATAGCATGATCATTTCTTTCTTCGAGACCTTGCATGAAGTTCCTATTTATTTTTATCTTTTCAAAGGGAATGTGAGTCATATTGTTTAAACTGGCATACCATGTTGAAAGATCATTCAATGCAATATGAAATCCTAAATTTCTTAATTCAATCATTTTTTTTAAAGCATCAACTTCATTATTCATCAAAGAATGCCCTGATATTTCCAATTCAATTAGATTAGAATCAGTAGATAATTCTTTTGTGATTCTCTCTACAACTTCAACAAAATCGTTTTTCATAAAAAATTTGTCGTTAATCCTGATAGACATTCTATAGGGTTTTAGTCCTTTTTGAATCCAGAAATTTATCTGCTTACATACCCTTCGAAGCATCCATTCTTCGATCGATATAATTATCCCTGTCTCTTCCGCAATTGGAATATAGAATTTTGATGGTATAACTCCTCTTCCGGGATGATCCCAAACCAGAGAGGTTTCGATGCATAGTATTTTATTGGTTATAAGATCAAAAACGGGATAGTACATAAATGCAAATTCATTGTTATCAATAGCATGAGATAACCGATTTTCAATGTCTGCTCGTTTCAATGCGGTTTTATAAAATTCATTACTGAACATTTGGTGATTATTATGGCCATGTTTTTTTGCAATATTTAATGAAGTGTTGGCGTTTTTTAAAAGAGCATATGCTTCATTAGCATATAAAGGATAAATACAAATACCAATGCTGGCTGTAATCGATATTGTTTTATTATCTATTTCGTAAGGCTGATTAATGGTTTGTAATAATTGAGTTGCAAATTTTTCAAAAAAATCTTGGGTATCTTTTCCTGTAAGAATAACAACAAACACATTACCACCCCATCTTGCAATCGTGGTAACTTGTAAATTAATAAGCTTAGACAACCTATTGCCAATGCTTTTCAACAAAACATCACCTATTTGGAAACCATAACTATCATTAATTAATTGAAAATTATTAATATCAATAAAATAGCAGCCAACCAGTGATTTGTTATTTTTTGCAGTAACAAGTGCTTGGTGAACTCGATCAACCAGTAAAGCTTGATTGGGCAGACCCGTTAATAGATCATGCGTTGTTTTTAGTAATAATAAGTGCTCGGTCTCTTTTAGCTCCTTTGATCTTGTCTTTAGAATGCTTTCTAAGTTATCGATATAAACTCGATTTTGCTGATTTAATTGCCATTTTTTTGTTAATGCAAACGCTAATTGTTGAATTTCTATTGTTTCAAATGGTTTTTTTAATATGAGAAAGTTGTTTGAATACTTTAACTCACTACGCATAGTGTTCCAAGAATACTCTGAAGAACCCGTACAAATAACAATTTGTATGTCAGGATCAATTTCCCATATTCTTTGAATCGTTTTAATTCCATCCAATCCTGGAGGTATATGAATATCGACAAATGCGAGTGCATAAGGTTGAAATGATTTTAGGGATTCATGAACCAATTTGATTGCTTCATTGCTTTGGGAAGCGGTATCAATTATAAATCTTGAACCCGTTGGCTTTAATGTTTCATCTAGATCAAAAACAGCTTCTAAAACTCGTTTTAAACTTTTTAAAATATTAATTTCATCGTCTATTAAGAGTATTCTATTATTGGTTATTTTTATCATTTCTTTATTTCTCATGGCAATTAATTAGCCATAAATCCAATGTAACATAAATAAAGACCCGCGATTAATGTAATTACATCCGCGGTATAATAAGCCACAGTATTTTTTAAAAGATTATTATAAAATTTAAAAGCAGATTTAGGAAACATTAATAAGAACAAGCCTTTGATAAAAGCCATCCAGCCAAAAATCGTAATAATTATTTTCCAGCTGGGTTCCCAAATATTATGACTTACGAGAAGCAAAATACCAATTAATAAGGCAATTGCACCGCCATTAAATTTAAAAGATGTAGTGTTATTTTCACGCATGATAGATCTTAAAGCTTTTGCATTCTTGATCATGGCAATAGAGATAATAACAAGATAAAGACCAAATACTTTTGCTAAAAAAACCGAAACATCCATTTTGTAGCCTCCTTCTGATAGGTAAAAAAAGCAGGCATGATCGAAGACCTGATTAAATAAGTGGACATCTCAGTGATGTTTTAGGCTTCCTCTATAAAGAGGCATGCGCACCGCATCAACTCTCTGACATCCTCAGGCTTGATTGTAGGACTTCGATTCAATACCTGCTTTGTGATTAGTATATTCCTCTCATTTTTATTTACAATCCTCATCAATACATTCATATAAGCCGATGATTAATATAAATATAATCTCTTAATATTTTTTAAGGTCTATCTCTAATGACAATAATTTTTCTAACATTGTCTTATCGCCTCAGCTAAAAGATCACTAAGATCAATTTTGTTAGTAGGATGAACAATGCTATTGGTTGTTATTATTTCTTTCGCGCCAATTTTTAATAAGGTTTTATAAATTTCATCATTAAACAAAGCATGAATGCCAATACATACAGGTGATTTAAACCCTTGAGCTAAAAGTTGTTGGATGACAGTTATTAAGGTTGTTCCGGTTGAGATGATATCATCCACTAACACTAGATTTACCTGTTAAACTTGATGAGGCAATGTTCAGCATAGATTTATTATATACCATACTGTATTTATACCAACTTGTTCATAAAGAAAATTTTAAATATTCTTAATAATGTCTATCATTAGAGGAGAATTTTATGAACAAAGACATTATTCAAGGAAAATGGAAAGAAATCCAAGGTAAATTGAAACAACAATGGGGAAAATTAACGGATGATGAAATTACCCAAATGCAAGGTAACTATAAAGAACTGGAAGGTGCTTTGCAGAAAAAATATGGTTATGAGAAAGACGAAGCTAAACGCGAAATTGATAGTTTTATAAAAGAAAATAAATGGGATGAGTAAAGATAATACTGGCCTAGAAATAGGCCAGTTTATTTATTATTTTTGAGGTAGTCCTTCAAATTTAGCTAACAAACGTGAGCGCAATGCTTCGCGAATAGCAGGATCGGCTTTTGCCGCTGATCCAGAATCAAAAGGCGGATGGGGATCATATTCTAAGCCCAGTTGTAAGGTTTCAGCGACTTTCTGCCCGGCAATTTTGGCAGCCAACGTAAATCCCATATCTAATCCAGCGGATACTCCAGCTGCGGTCATGATCTTCCCCTCAGTAACCACTCTTTCTTCAGTAGGTATCGCACCCCAAAGAGAAAGACGATCGATAACAGCCCAATGGGAAGTCGCATGTTTACCTTTTAAAAGTCCTGCAGCACCTAAAATTAAACTTCCGGTACAAACTGACGTAGTCCAAGTGGTGGTTTCATGAATCTTACGCACCCAGGCAAGAATTTCAGATTCATTGCTAAGCGAGGTCGCATTTCCAGCGCCAGGAATAAGTAATACATCGGCTTCTGAAACTTCGGATAACGAATGCTCAGCTATCATCACCAATTCAGAACAGGTACGTATAGGCCCAGCTTCTTTAGCCACATGAAATACTTCTGCACCAGGAAGTCGTGTGAGAATTTCATGAGGACCAATGGCATCTAAAGCGGTCATTCCATCGTAAAATAGGAAAACGATTTGCATATTTCTTCCTCATGCTTTTAGTTTACGATACAGTATATCAATTATATCAATAAGATAAAGTTATCCTAAGAAAGCGTTGAGATTTAAATTCCTTACTATATAATAAGGAATATACAAATAAGTAAGGAGTAATTATGTCAATCGCAACACTCACTAGTAAAGGTCAAACCACTATTCCACATGAAATTCGATCCTATCTTGGGTTACATACAGGTGACAAAATTGAATTTGTTATTGAAGATGACGGTAAAGTAGTACTAACACCCTTAACGGTTGATGTTACAAAATTAAAAGGCATGTTACCAAAACCAAAGAAAAAAATATCAATAGAGCAAATGAATAAAATCATTGCGAAACGAGGTGGTCATTTATGAAAGGTATCGATACGAATGTTTTAGTCCGTTATATTGTCCAAGATGATCCCGCACAAAGTCTAAAAGCAACTCATTTTATTGAAAAAACCTGTTCCGAGGAAAGATCAGTTTTTATATCGGGTATTGTATTATGTGAGTTAGTTTGGGTTCTTGAATCTGCTTATGAATATCCTAAAAAATTGATTGCCGATGTATTAGAAACAGTTTTAATGACGTGTCAATTTTGCATTTTTCAACCGGAAATATTATGGAATTCACTTCAAGCCTACCGTAATCAAAATATAGATTTTGCCGATAGCTATATTGCACATTTAAATGCCGCAAATGAGTGTGAATATACTATAACGTTTGATAAAAAAGCTGCGCGATTAAAATTCTTCAAGTTGCTATAGATTATAATCTATTTAATAAGCAGCGTTGTAATTAAAACCTTAGAAGTTAATGTTTGATGCACAGGGCATTTATTAGCGATTTCTAATAGTTTCGAGCGTTGTTCTTGGCTTAAGTCTCCTTGTAGTTCAATAATGCGTTCAATATGATCCACTTTTGCATTAGTATTTTCACATTGCGCACAATCTTCTGCGTGTATTTTTTCATGTTTCAATTTTACCGTTACTTTTATGAGCGGGATTTTTTTAAGATCCGCGTACATTCGTAAAGTTATGGAAGTACAAGTGCCTAAGGCGGCGAGTAAAAAATCATAAGGAGAAGGTCCCGCATCTTTTCCGCCACTTGCAACAGGTTCATCTCCTGTTAAAACATGATCACCTATAACAATTTGTTGCTCATATTTTCCATCTCCATTTTCACGGACAATTATTTCCATTCTTAAACCTCAGTTCTTGTAGCTTTTGATAATTTCCATTAATACTTTTGCTGCATTATCTCCTGCAAGCGCAGTATCTTGATCGGTAATAGAACCATATTCATTTGCATTATTGCTAATACCTCGAATAATGATACAAGAAGTCTTAAACATCCAGCAAGCTTGCATTACCGAAGCACCTTCCATTTCTATGGCATCAAATTTTAGTTTTTTTAATAATTGAATTTGCGGCTCTAAATTGGGTAACGCATCACTGGTTGCAATATTTCCTAAAATTACTTTTGGCTGATTATTCGGTAATTCTGAAACCCATTTAACCCAACGAGGATCTAAGTTGAATTCTAGTGGTAACAGGGTATTTGTATTGGGATTACGTAAATATCTTTTAGCTTGAAATTGTATTCCATTAGGGGTTAGCTCTCCTAAATCAACATTAGCGACTTTTTCCCCAATAACAACATCACCTTTCTTTAGTGCGGGGTTTATATTTCCAGATGAGCCAGATAATAAAACTAAATCAGGTTTGAAATCTCTAATTAAACGCGTAGCGATCATGGCTGAATTTACTTTACCCAGTCCAGATATAACAAAAACTACCTTTTTATTTTGTATTTTACCGACCACATAGTTAATACCAGCAATTGAAATATTATTCTTTTCTGTGATGCTTTTTTGTAATAAAGAACTTTCTTCATGCATCGGGATAATAATTCCAACTAGCCCATAGCTATTTATGCTGTATATAAATGAGAATATAAAAATACAAAAAACAATAATTTTATTTTTAGATAACATATTTTTCCGCCTTTAATAAAGTAACTAATTTAATTAAGGGTAACCCAATCAGTGCGGTATAATCATCGCCTATTAGTTTCTCTACTAAAGATATTCCTAGGCCTTCGACCTTAAAACTACCCGCACAATTCATCACCTCTTCTTTTTTTAGGTAATTTTCTATCTCTGACAAAGATAAAGCACGAAATACTACATCAAAAGTTTCTAGTGTTATTTTCTGGGCTTTAGTTTTAGTATTCAAAAGACATACGCCAATATAAAATCTGACGGTTTTGCCACTCACAAACTGCAATTGTTCAATGGCATTTTTAGAATTTAACGGCTTACATAAAATAGTATTTTCTAATACGCCAACCTGATCTGCCCCAATAATTAAAGCATCAGAAAATTTAGTAGCGACCGCTTCTGCTTTGAGTTTTGCAAGCCGCAAAACCAAATCTTCTGGTTTTTCATTAGGTAATACTGTTTCATCTACGTTAGATGGCGCAACCGTAAAGGGTATCTTTAATCTTTCTAGTAACTTCTTTCTGGATTCTGAAGTCGAAGCCAATACTAAATTTTGACTCATGGTGCCATTTCTTTAACAGTTAATAAATCCTGCATCAAATGATTTAATTTATCTTTTTTAGTTTGTAAATATTTGTTGTTATATTCGTTACAAAAAACGGGGATCGCTTCTCGTTCTACTTTTTCAATGCCATATTTTTTAATGTCACTAATTTTACTCGGATTATTCGTGAGCAAACGAATAGAATCAACATCTCGATTACGTAAAATATTGGCAACTATATGATAATTTCTAGAATCTATAGGCATACCTAGTTTTTGATTGGCTTCTATCGTATCTAATCCCTGTTCTTGCAAAGTATAAGCTTTAATTTTATTAAACAATCCTATGCCTCTGCCTTCTTGGTTTAAATAAATTAATAGTCCGCCTTCGTTACTAATGCGGCGCATAGAATAATTTAATTGTTGGCTGCAATCGCAACGTTTAGAATCAAACAAGTCACCCGTCATACAAGCAGAATGTACTCGGACTAATAAGGGCGCATTTATTTTTGGATTTTCTTTGCTTAAGATCACATGTTCATGGCCTGAAATTTTTTCTCTAATAACTGTAATTTTAAATTCGCCTAAAGATTCAGTCGGTAATTCTGCGCTGACTTCTTCTTCAATTAAATTTTCGTGCATTCGTCTATAAGTAATAATGTCATCGATAGACAACATTTTTAATTGATGAGTTTCTGCAAATTTTGTCAGTTCAGACCCTTTAGACATAGTGCCATCCGGATTCATGACTTCGCAAATGATGGAGGCTGGTTTAAATCCAGCTAAACGAACCAAGTCTATGGATCCTTCGGTATGGCCAGGTCGTTCTAATACCCCACCCTCGCGAGCTTGAAGTGGGAATATATGGCCGGGTTTCACAATATCTTGAGGCTGCACCTGATCGGCTATGGCGCTTAAAATAG
>JABDEM010000007.1 GCA_013287085.1 Gammaproteobacteria bacterium | reverse complement strand
ATAGCTTGTCTGGCTATTCGCTCGCTGTTCCTTTTTATTGGAATATGGCACCCAATTATGACATGACCATTACGCCCATTTATTTTTCCAAACGCGGTGTTCAACTAGGAGATTTATTTCGCTATTTAACACCTAAGTCTGAAGGATTTATCAGAGCCGCTATTTTACCGAATGATCGAGCTTTTGAACAATTTCAAGATAACGCACCGGCGAAATACGCATCGACGGATCCTGTCACTCAGGCACAACTAAGACGTCTAGAACAAGCAAGTCCAACGCGTAAATCCATCTCATGGAAAAATGATACGATATTTAATGAGCATTGGTTTGGAGGGGTCGATTATAGTTACGTGAGTGATGATTATTATTTACGTGATTTTCATAGCGGTATTAATGAATACGATAAGAATCAATTATTACAACAAGCGAATATTATTTATAAGAGCCAACATTGGAATTTTATTGGTCGAGCGCAAAGCTATGAAACACTCCATCCTATTGATCAATCCACTCAATTTCAAAATCAATACAGTCGTTATCCGCAATTAATTTTGAATGTGGCTTATCCTGAGCAGTGTGGAGGATTTGATTATTTTGCGAATAATGAACTCACGCATTTTAATTTTCAAAGCAATCCTGGACAAACCACTAAATCGCCTATTGGCAATCGAATCAATCTTCAACCGGGTATTAGTCGGCCATTTGAATGGCCCTATTTTTACTTTGATCCACGCATTCAATTTGCGATGACCAAATATGATTTGGGGGATGTGGCTAATGGCGAACCTAAAATGCCTACACGTACTTTACCGATTTTTGATATTAGCTCAGGATTATATTTCGACCGCTCAGTAAGATTATTTAACGTTGGCTTTACCCAAACGTTAGAACCGCAATTTTATTATACTTATGTGCCCTTTCGCGACCAAAGTCAGTTACCTATTTTTGATACGACTTTAAATCAGCTGACTTATGATCAATTATTTACATACAATCGCTTTAGTGGTATCGATCGCATTAGTGATGCGAATCAAATTGCAGCAGGGATCACGACACGTTTTATTGATGAACAATCGGGTTTTGAAAAGGTGCGTGCGGGCATTGGACAAATTTATTATTTCCAAAATAGACGCGTCACCCTTTGCAGCCCTACCACAGGCTGCATCGAAACCGGGGATCCTAATGCGAATTTGCGCAATAAATCTCCTTTATCGGGAATCATCAAATACAACGTAAACCCGGTTTGGGGCGCTGATGCGGCTTCTATTTGGAATCCTTTTACCAATGAATTGGATAATCAAACTTTTACCGTGCATTATCAACCCGATACCAATCGCCTAATTAATTTTGGTTATACGTTTGTACGCAATGGAGATACTTACCCTGGCGGGAAAATAGATAAATTTTCCAATAACTTATCGCAAATTGATGCTTCCATAGAATGGCCTATTACCCGGGATTGGAGTTCGGTCGGTAAATGGACACAAAACTTAAATCGTCACAATTTTCAGAATCTATTAATTGGGGTACAATACGAAGGTTGTTGCTGGGCCATGCGAATGTTAGTCGGCAAGGAATTTACCCAATACAACCAAAATAATACACCTGAATATAATTCGGAATTTTATCTTCAATTTGTGTTAAAAGGATTAGGTAATTTAGGTCCAGATCCGACCTCATTACTCGTAAGAAATATTTCAGGTTATCAATCTACTTTTGGACGGGATTATTAATATGAAGATACAAAAAACATTAGCGCTTTTGTTAGTTATGCTTTTGAGTCAAATAGCACATCCTGCCTTAGCAGATGATTCTATCGATCGTATTGTTGCAACAGTTAACGAAACGGTTGTTACGCAAAGCGAATTAGATAAAAGCATGAGTACCGCAAAAAAACAAATTCTTGCCAGTCGTGTGTCGCTACCACCCGAAGATATCTTACGCAAACAAGTCTTAGATCAACTCATTAATCGCAAATTACAATTACAATTGGCAGAACAAGCTAATATAAATGCTACCGAAGAAGATATTGATCGCGCGGTGAATCAAATTGCGCATGACAATGGCATTTCACCTCAGTTTCTTTATAAAAAAGTTGCGCTGCAAGGTGGCATGACCCGAGATGAATATCGTAAAGAATTACACGAAGAAATCACCATCCAAAAAATGCAGCAACAAGAACTCATGGGTAAAATTAATGTCGTTCCGCAAGAAATTGATGATTTCATGCGTTCTAAATCCTGGCAAGTTTATAACGGCAAAGAATATCATTTAGAAGATCTTTTAGTCGGTCTGCCTGATGAACCTACTTCTGAACAAATTCAAAAAGCTAAAAAGCAAGCCGAAGATTTAGTCAATCGCATTCACAAAGGAATGAATTTCCGTCAAGCAGCAACAGCAGAATCCAGCACTAATGCTCTGAAAGGCGGAGATTTAGGTTGGCGTAAACTGCCTGAAATGCCCACCGTTTTTGTGGATCAAGTGGTGCAAATGAAACCGAATGATGTGGTAGGTCCTATACAAGCGCCCAATGGCTTCCATATTCTTCATCTTGCGGGCATTCGTGACAATAAAGAAAAAGTGAGTGATACCGACCAACGTAAAAAAGTAACGCAACTCATTCAACAAAGAAAATTCGAAGAAGCTTTGCAAAACTGGATATTAAAAATTCGCGGAGCTGCGATTATTAATTTAAATCCAGAGAAACCGGTGTGATCAAACGCGTTGTCATCTCTTCCGGGGAACCGGCTGGCATAGGGCCTGATATTGTTATACAAATCGCCCAACAAAATTGGCCAGCCGAGTTGGTCGTAGTCGGTGATCCCGTTTTATTTACTGAACGCGCTCACCAACTCAACCTTCCCTTAAAATTAATTCCAGCCGTATTAACCGACCCTCCTGTGACACACACACCGCAAACCCTAAAAATCTTTGGGGCTACTCTCAATAAATCTTGTAAACCTGGGCAATTAGATAAAGCCAATGCAGCCTATGTATTAGACTGCTTAAATACAGCTACTGACGCTTGTTTACAACATAAAGCACAGGCTTTAGTCACAGGACCTATTCAAAAAAGTATTTTAAATGAAGCGGGATTCTCTTTTACGGGCCATACCGAATATCTGGCTGACTATTGCAAAAGCGGACCCGTCGTCATGTTATTTGTCACACCGGATATGAAAGTCGCACTCGCAACGACTCATCTACCTTTAGCAAAAGTCTCTGCAGCGATTACCAAAGATTTGATAATACAAACACTAACCGTATTACGAGAGGGGTTAATAAAACAATTTAGTTATGAAAACCCAACTATTTTAGTCTGTGGTTTAAATCCTCATGCCGGTGAAATGGGACATTTAGGGCACGAAGAAATAGATATCATTGAACCCGCTCTTAAAACATTACGATTAAAAAATTGGGATATTCGTGGACCTTTTTCTGCAGATACTATTTTTCATCAAAAATCAGATGCCATACTCGCCATGTATCATGATCAAGCCCTGCCTCTTATTAAATATACGGGATTCTATTCGGCTGTGAATGTCACCTTAGGACTGCCCATTATCCGTACTTCCGTGGATCATGGCACGGCGCTGGATTTAGCGGGTACGGGTCAGGCAAATTCTGAGAGTTTATCTGCTGCTATTCGTCTCGCACTCGGTTAAAATAGTTTAACTGTTATGGGTAAGTAGGGAAGTATGTTACAAAAAATCATGGTTAGATCCTTTCTTATTTTTTTATTGCTACTCTCAAAAGCAGAAGCAACCACTTTGTTGCAAGTTTATCAGGATGCTTTTTGCTATGACCCTACTTTTAGAGAAGCCATCGCCCAAGAATTTGCAGATGCAGAAGGTGTGCCAATTAGCTTAGCTAACCTTTTGCCAAGCGCAGCGGTCGCTTATAATCCCGCTATTACCCGAAACATTGTAGGGGGCCCTGGGGCTGAACAAGGCACGAATACGACTCACGGCTATCAAGTCAATCTTACTCTTACTCAAGTCATCTTTGATTATTCAAAAATAGCCAATCTTGCCATTGCTAAAGATGTTAAGAGACAAGCTTTCGCAACATTAAATGCCGCGACGCAAGATTTGCAGATCCGCGTAGCCAAAGCCTATTTTGCGGTATTAGCAGATGAAGACATTCTCTTATCAGCCGGCTCCACCAAAGAAGCGTTTGCCAAACAGCTAGAACAAATCAAAGAAGAATATAAAGTAGGGATTAAAACTATTACCGATGTTTATACGGCTCGCGCCTCTTATGAAAATTCTGATGCGGATTATATCGCAGCCCAAACTAAACTCGCTGATGACAGAGAAAATTTACGCGCCATTACCGGAATATTATATTGCCATCTCGCTCCTTTAAACAAAAAATTCCCTTTAATTTCTCCAAAACCCAACTGCATAGAATCTTGGGTACAAACCGCGCACATACAAAATTGGTCTATTAAAGCCGCAGAATTTGCTAAATGCGCTGCGATGGAAAATATCAAACAACAAGCTGCAGGACACTTACCAACCATCAGTGCCCAAGGCCAATATGGTATTAATTACACCCGTAATACCGGTGATCCAGTCACCTTTTTTGCACCGCGCGGCACTAGCAAAATTCATAACAGTTCAGTAAACGTCAATGTAGAATTCCCTCTTTTTGAAGGCGGTGGTGTTGTTGCTAAAACCGATCAAGCTAAATATGAATATATGGTTAGCTGTCAAAAATTAGAAAAACAAATAAGAGACATCAGTAATCTTGCACGTCAAAGTTTTCTCGGCGTCATCTTAGGCATTAATAAAATTAATGCTGATATTCAAACTATTGAAGCAACCGAACAATCGGTTAAGGGCATGGAAGCTTCTTATAAAATTGGTATCGGCACCTTAGTCGATGTTTTAAATCAGCGGCAAAAAGTATTTCAAGCTGAAAGACAATATGCGGTAGATCGCTATGATTATGTCAACAATTTGCTTTCATTAAAATTAGCGGCAGGCACTTTGAGTGATCAGGATTTAGCAGCGATTAATGCTTGGTTGCAATGCGTTTAAGATTTTTCTGTTAACTGTTTGTATTTTTCCATCAATTGTTCTTTAGTTTCTACATGCTCTGGATTAAGCGGAATACAGTCAACAGGACAGACTGAAACACATTGTGGCGTGTCAAAATGTCCTACGCATTCGGTACAAAGTTTTGGATCAATTTCATAAATAGCCGCCCCTTGATAAATAGCATTATTCGGGCAAACAGGTTCGCACACATCGCAATTAATACACTCATCAGTAATCATTAAAGCCATAACATTTTTCTCATTTGCGTAATTTATTTTTTAATGCTTTAGCAACAGCCTCTGGAACAAATTCACTAACATCACCCCCTAAAGAGGCAATTTCTCGCACATAGCTTGAAGAAATATAAGTGTATTTTTCAGAAGGCATTAAAAATAGACTTTCAATTTCGGGTGCTAAGCGTCTATACATACCTGTCAATTGAACTTCATAATCAAAATCGGTGACCGCACGTAAACCGCGTAAAATAATATTCGCATTTTGTTTTTTGACAAAATCAGTCAACAAAGTTTCAAATCCAATCACGCTCACATTCGCGTGTGATTTTAAAACTTGCGTTGTTAAAGCAACGCGCTCTTCCAGAGAAAACGTCGGTTGTTTTTTAGGACTTGCCGCAATAGCTACAACCACTTGATCAAACAATTTCGTCGCTCTTTGAATAATATCCACATGCCCGTAGGTAATAGGATCAAAGGTTCCTGGATAAACAGCAATATTCTTCATTGGGGTATCCTCTTTGGTAAGAGCATTATACAATGCCCGCATGAATAACCTATCTTATTTAAACGCCATGGGTATTCAATCCTGGCAACTAAAGGTCAAAAAAGAAGCAACTCCAGATTTGGACGGGCTTAAAAAAGCTGTCGCCTCATGCACGCTCTGCGGCTTAGATAAAACCCGCACCCAAACTGTTTTTGGCGTGGGTAATCCCAATGCTGATTTAATGATTATTGGTGAAGCCCCCGGCTTCTATGAAGATCAACAAGGCGAACCCTTCGTAGGCCGCGCCGGCCAGCTTTTAACTGCCATGCTACAAAGCATAGGATTTGATCGCAATAAGGTTTATATAGCCAATATTTTAAAATGCCGTCCACCCAATAACCGCGACCCAGACACTCAAGAAGTAGAACTTTGCACCCCCTTCTTAAAAAAACAGATTGCTCTAATCCAACCTAAATTTTTATTAGCCTTAGGCCGCATCGCGGGTCACTTTTTGTTAGATACTGATCAGCCTTTAGCAAGAATGCGCGGCAAAATTCATCAATACCAAAATATCCCTCTTTTAATCACATACCACCCGGCTTATCTACTAAGAAACCCAGCAGATAAAGCTAAAGCCTATGAAGACTTGTTATCTGCCCGGCAGAATTTATCATAAGCTATTGATTATTAATAATTTTTAGTCTTAATATTTCCTTAAGCTTGGGTCTTTATAATAGACAAAACATTAAACGAGGTTTTATATGCAAAGCGGCGCTGCAGCACCAGACGAACAAAAACTTCCGGAACTATTGCCTATATTCCCTGAAGGCACAAGAAGTTTATCCATTGTAGATCTGGAATTTCAGGATTCTCCTCAGGGATTACGTGTATATAAAAATTACCCGGATGGATTAAGAGCAGTTCCTTATTTTTCATCGATTAAAAATTCTCACTTAATTAAACTTTCAAATTCTGAATTCTTAGCGTTTGCAGATGTCGATTTCTATCATTTCACCGTTGTGAAAGAAGCAAATGGATTGACGACTTATTCCTATTCTTTTTCTTTCGCCTATCCTGCCGCCTATACAATTCCTAAAAGATGTATAGAGGGAGTTTTTCCGGAATGGGGTACAGCTATAATAAATAAAAATGGCACACTTCATCTGTTTGACCTTCATACAAGACAATCACTGTCATTACAACAGGAGCAACCCTTACTTTCTGCAGCGCAAAGTGCAAGAGGAGAAAGAATAACAGTTAGGGTTGAAGCAGATGGCACCTTTAATTGGACGTGCTTTAATGCAAGAACCGATGTCATATATAGGGAAGCACGTTGTCCTTCTCTATTAAAAGATTATGCGGCTTCTAAACCTACCACCCCCATTATAATGGAAGTAGCTACAGGTTTTCCTCTTGATATAGCTAACCTATGCGATGATTATAACAAAACGTCCTTTTATAAATTTTATGAAGAAAATCATCAAAAAAGAAAATCATTTTTGTTACAGACAGTCTTATGTTATTTTGAGGAACGTAAGTACGCGTGGTTTAATCTAGCGGGTTATAATAACAGATTAGAAGACTTTGTGGCTTGCCTTGTAGCAAGAAGTAAGAACCAACCCTTGTCAGCACCTCTCGCAGATTTTAGCCCCAACAACTATTTATTTTTTAATGGCTCATGCACTTACCAAAATTATCGAAACAGATTTATGGAAATCACCCCTCAGCAAGCACAACATTTTATTAATCAATACTCGCTTTACCAAGAGAAAGATACAGCGACAGGAGATATCGCAGCAACACTACGCGAAGTTTTAGCGAATAAACCAAAGCCTGGAAGAAGGCCTTCATGAAGTAAAATTGTTTTATCCCCTCTCCTCTCGCGTTTACGCGGGAGGAGAGGGTTAGGGAGAGGAGGGTTCAAACTTCGTTTGAAGTTATAGACCTCCTTCCCCTACCCCTTCCTCCTACGTAAAACGTAGGAGGAAGGGGAATAAGGAATTGAATATTTTATAAGAGGTTTTATATGCAAAGCGGCGCACAAGACGAACAAAAACTTCCCGAGCTTTTGCCCCCATTCCCTGAGGGGACAAAAAGTTTACAAATGGCAGATCTGGAATTTCAGGATTCTTGTGGATTACGTGTATATAAAAATCACTCAGATGGGTTAAGAGCAGTTACTTGTTTTGCGTCTATTACCAATTCTCACTTCATTAAACTTTCAAAAACGGAATTCTTAGCGTTTTCCTATGCCAACTTATATCATTTTACCGTTGCGACACAAGAAAATGGACCGACGAGGCATTCTCTTTCTTACACCTATTTATATCCTAAAAAATGTATAGAAGGAGTTTTTCCGGAATGGGGTGTAGCTCTCATAAATAAAAATAACACACTTCACCTGCTTGACCTTTATACAAGAGAATTACTTCCCTTAGAACAGGAGCAACCCCTACTTTCTCAAGAACAACTTATGAGAGGAGAAAAATTAAGTGTTGGGGTTGCAGCAGATGGCACCTATAGGTGGAAGTGCTTTAATGGCAGTAACTACGACATTAATAAACAAGTACGTTATCCTTCTTTATTGAAGGATTATGTGGAAATTTATGGGGCTTCCACCGTCCCCATTATCATGGAAGTCATTGAAAGTTTTCCTGACGACATAGCTAAATTATGTGATGTTTATAATAGAAAATCATTTTGTGAATTTTATAAAGAAAATGATCCGAAAAGAAAATCGCCTTTGTTACAGACAGTCCTATTTTATTTTGAGGGACGTAAGAACAAGTGGTTTAATCGAGCGGGTTATAATAACAGATTAGAAGACTTTGTGGCTTGCCTTGTAGCAAGAAGTAAAGACCAATCCTTGCCAGCACCTATCGCAGACTTTAGCTCGAACAACTATTTACTTTTTCTTCCCTCATGCACTTACCAAAATTATCGAAACCAATTTAGTGAAATTACACCTCAGCAAGCACAACATTTTATTAATCAATACTCGCTTTACCAAGAAAAAGATACAGCGACAGGAGATATCGCAGCAACACTACGCGAAGTTTTAGCGAATAAACCAAAGCCTGGAAGAAGGCTTTAAACATGCAAAGCGGTGCAGCAGCACAAGACAAACAAAAACTTCCGGAAGTTTTGCCCCGTTATCCAGGAGCGCACCTAAAAACCGGATTTTTAAAAAGAGTAAACGCTGTATCCGGCAGGTTCTTTTTGAAAAATCAAACAGCCTATCTTGGCAATCATCGATTTGCCGTACACTTCTCCCTTTATGCCAAAGGAGAGAGGATCGAATCTTGCTTTGAAATCTTCCAGGATGAGAACAATATTATTTGCTCATTAAAAAAAATGTCCGTTGATAATCAGTATTCAGAAATTTTAGCGATGGGTCAGGTTTTAGTGGCTAGACGAGGGGGGCAACTGGATATCAACGAAGAAAAAGAGCCCCATACATTTGTTAAAACTAAAACGATAAACTTACCATACTTTTGTGAGAGCCCCCATCCCTCTCCCTATCAATTATTTCCTATTTCCGCTGTCGAACTATTGTTTTGCTCCAATCCTAATAGATTTATGAGTGTTATTTCCAAAATTGATATTAAAACAGGCCACGTACAAACCCAAAAAAATATTGAAGAAAAACAATTGGCCCGAGGGAATTATTCTATACACAGTGTTTTCCCACACTGGGGGATTGCTTTAGGAACAGAGTTTACAACCTACGCCACCACCGGTGCCATTATTGCTATTGATCTTCATACCATGAGAAGCCGGTTAATACCCTCCGTAAACGAAATAAACGGAGGGTATTCCGATTACTCTTACTCTTTATTAAAAGGAGTAGAACCCGATGGAACCCTCCAATTTGAAAGAGTCGAGCGTCAACAAGTCGTTAGTACCGTGAGAGAACCTTCTTTAATAACCGATTTCAATACGAAATTAACAAGCCTCATTACCACTCTACGCGAGCTAGGCGTCGTCGATGATGTTATCGGCTTAGTAACCAGTTATTATGAACAAACATCGTCGTTTTTAGAACTTTGTCCAAAACCAAAAAATCCATGCTTGTTTGATATCTTAAAATATCTGTCTCTTCGAAAACGTGAATCTTACGACCATACCTATATCGCTAGATTAAATGATTTTGTGGCTTGTCTTATCGCCAGAAGCAACAACCAACCCTTACCCGTAGCAGATTTTCGTTCGTGGGCATCTCATTTTTATCTGGGCACGTGTCGATATCAAATCCTGCGGGATAAATTGGACCAGGTCACTCCTCAAGAAGTTAATTTTTTTATGAGCCATGTACGACAAGGAAATCTTGTCATAGAAGATGAAATTGCAAGAAAATATGCAGAGGCCCCCAAAGCTCAGCCTGCGAGAAGACCTTCAATTAAATGAAATTGCTTTAGCAATGCCCCACGGTTTTCATCCACAACTCTTTTGGCATTCTCACCTATTTCTTTGCAATAATTTTTATCACCAAAAAGTTTATTGACGGTTTGCGCTAACTCTTCGGCATTTTTCACAATCAATAAACCTTTAGCATCCATTAATTTTTGTGAAATTTCCGTAAAATTAAAAAGAATAGGCCCGCTTAAAACAGGTTTGCTAAGCGCTGCTGGTTCAAGCACATTATGTCCACCCACTTCTGCAAAACTTCCTGCAACAAAAGCGACATCAATACTTGCAAAAAGCAACATCATCTCACCCATGGTATCGCCTAAATACACTTTTGTATCAGAGGAGCATTCACCATTTTGACTCCGTCTTACCATACTAAAACCATTTTTGGTAACAAGCTCTGCGACTTGATCAAAACGATTCGGGTGTCTTGGCACGAGTACTAACAATGCATTAGGATCTTTTTCTAAAATTAATTTATGCGCTGCTAAAATAATTTCTTCTTCACCTTCATGAGTACTCGCTGCAATCCAAACCGGGCGATCTTCACCTAATTTTTTGCGCAATGCTTCGCCTTTTGCAAATAAATCTGAAGTGATCTCTAAATCAAATTTCAAATTCCCGGTAAAAACTCCTTTCTCTTGAGATAAACCTAGAGAGATAAATCTTTCAAGATCAGCTTTACCTTGGGCCGCTAATTTAGTGACAGCTGTTAACATATCTTTAGTTACACTTGCAATGCGCTGATAACCTAAAAAAGATTTTTCGGATAATCTGGCATTAGTAACAATTAAGGGAATATTTTTTTCTTTTATTTTGGCAAATAAATTAGGCCAGAGTTCTGTTTCTAAAATAATCGCAATTTTGGGATTAATGCGATTTAAAAATCGATGAACCGCATCTGGAAAGTCATAGGGGATATAAGTTTGTAATACCGTTTCATTAAAAGCCGCTTTAATGCGCGCTCTTCCTGTTGGTGTCATATTAGTAACAACAATAGGGATATTAGGATAATTTTTTTGAATTAATTTAATCAAGGGAATAGCAGCAATACTCTCGCCTACTGAAACGGAGTGCACCCAAATGCAATTTTTGAGCTTGTGCGGACAAAATCCAAAACGTTCGGAAATATTTTTTCTATAATCGGGTAAGTTTCTTGAACGCCAAAGTAAACGCAATAATATAAAAGGCAAAGCTAAATAAATTAATAGATTATATAAAAACCGCACAGTCATTCCTCGCAATATAAGCCAAGGAATTATAGGCTATATTAAGACCTTATCCATCAATTTCTTGAACTGAAGGACAATTTTATCAGCCGGAAGTGGGAGACTTAAGAAATAGCCCTGGACGATGTCGCAGTGTTGGCTTACTAAATATTGTACTTGTTCCCCGGTTTCAACCCCTTCGGCTACGGCTTCTAAGCCTAAATTATGGACTAAGCCAATTAAAGCATTAGTAATAGCTACATCGTCAGGATTATTGGGAACCCCTTTTATAAAACTCTTGTCAATTTTCACCGTACTCACAGGGAATTGTTTCAGATGGCTAATGGAGGTATTGCCTATGCCAAAATGATCGATAGACAATTGTATGCCGGTCGATTTTAATTCACGCAAAATATTCGTCGCCGATTCTATATTATCCATCACCGTAGATTCTGGCAGTTCTAATTCTAAATATTGCGGATTTAATCCCGTTTCTTTTAATACTTTTTCTATCACTTGAGTAATTTCAGGATGATAAAATTGTTTAGCTGAAATATTTACAGCCACGGTAAAATGTTCATACCCTTCATCTTGCCAATGCTTATTATCACGACAAGCGGTGCGCAAAGCCCATTCACCAATTTCCATGATCATACCGGAATCTTCTGCAATCGGAATAAATTTCCCGGGTTGGATAATGCCTAATTCCGGATGCTCCCAACGCATTAACGCTTCAACGCCTGTTATATTGCCATTTTTAAGATGGGTTTTAGGCTGATAATAAAGAGCCAATTCATTATTTTTTATGGCTTTACGTAAAGAGGTTTCTAATTGAATATATTCCCGGGCTTCACTTTCAATTTCTTTGCCATAAAACTGATAAATATTTCCGCCTGCTTGTTTCGCTTTAAAAAGCGCTGCATCAGCATTTTTTAATAAATCTTCTAAGGAATGTCCATCATTCGGATAAACACTAATACCAATACTCGGTTTAATAAAAAATTCTTGTGAATCCGCTTTAATAGGATCTGCAAAAGCGTGGAGTAATTTTTCAGCGACGGAACTTGCAAATTTTGCTTTAGCGATGTCATTCAATAAGACAATAAATTGATCCCCTTCTAACCGCGCCAAAATATCTTCTGTGCGTAAACTGGCCGTTAAGCGCTGAGATGTGTCTTTAATGACCTTGTCTAGCACTTCTTTGCCTAAGGCCACATGACTTTCTTTAAGAAAATCTATATCAATCACTAAGATAGCTAAGATTTTGTTGTGTCTTTTAGCTTGGCTAATGCCTTTGTTCAAGATTTCATTAAATAAAATACGATTGGGTAACAATGTTAAATCATCATAATGCGCGAGCTTTGAAAGGGGTTTACTGTCGAATTGCATATATCCTCCTTGCTACACGAACCCATATATTAAGTATATAATAATAGTTCAGAGATTAACCACTGGTTTACGGGTTTTACTATGCAAAGTAAGGAACTCGACGAACGCCAAAAGGAATTTAAAGAACTGCTAGACCATATTAATGAGCTAGCTCGTAACAAATTAGGCTATCCTGTATCATTATTGACCTATCTAGGTGTGGTCGATAATGAAATCCTCGGCATCAAACCAGAAACCCTCGCCAACGTCTTGCTCAATAATGTAGGGGACCCTTTTCACGATTCTGAAACCTCTCTCATGGAAGTCAAAAAACACGAGCGGAAAATTATTAAGATCTTAGAAAAATTTTATGGTCTTAAACCCGGTGAAATGAAAGGCTATGTGACAACCGGTGGAACCGAAGGTAATTTTGCCAGTCTCTGGTGGTCCAAACGCTATCTAATTACCTGCGAAGTAGAAACACTCATTAAATACGATAACGCCATTAAATTACAAACCAAAGAAGAACAAAGCTTAACGGCGGGTTTAACTAAAATTCCTTTAAATGATTTCCCCAATCGCGCAGCTCACTTACAAAAAATTATTGATTTGAGAAATGCAATGAATGCTAATAAGGATATTGTACAGCAATTAATAACCCCTACTGTTTTTTTCTCAAAAGGTCATACCCATTATTCTATTCCGAAAATTGCTGAAATTTTACATTTAAATATTCGACCCGTCCTTCCTAATGATGATGGGTCTATTGACTTAAACAGCTTAAAAAAAGAAATTTTATTGCATATGGGCTCGCATCCTTATAGCTCAGTCATCGTCATTGCAAACATTGGCACAACCATTACAGGAGCCATTGATGATGTCCCCGGTATTAAAAAAATATTAGAGGAGTTTAATCCTAAACCCCGTTACACCATTCACATGGATGGCGCATTAACTGGATTTGTATTGCCGATAATCAAACCTTTTGGTGAAGTAGCTAATTATTTTGATGCCCTCGGTGTCAATACCTTGGCGGTCTCTGCGCACAAATATCCGGGATTATCACAACCTTGCGGTATCATTTTGGCTAAGAAAGATTTTTTTGATAAAGCTTTTGAAAAAAGTGAACGCAGCGTTGAATATGTGGGAAACATCTTGGACGTTACCATTACTGGCTCCCGCTCAGGATTAAACGTCTTAATGCTTTATAACGCGCTTTACACCTTGGGTTTGCATGCCAATAATGACAAATTAAAAGCCATGGTGGAAGAAAATATCCGTGTCGCAAAATATTTATATGAACAATTAGTGAAATTATATGGCCGGGAAAAAGTTTATTATCCCTATCACTTTAACGTGATGTTTCCAAGACCCTCGCTAGATCTTGCTAAAAAATACCAACTGATGTTAACAGGTGACAGAGCAACCATTTGTGTATTAACCAACGTCACAAAAGAGTTAGTCGATCAATTCATTAAGGATTTAAAACTTGATAAGGAGAAAGCTATGAACACTGTACGCTCAGAATATCGTATCGTTGCCTTAAGTAAAGAACATGCAAAATCCACGGTTGATCTTTTTATTAAGATATTTTGTGATAGTGAACCCATCACTAAACATCTTAATATTAACTATGATGAATATAGACCTTATGCAACTGAGGTCGTTCAAAAAGCGATTAAAGATGAAATGAGCATGGTAGTGGTCGATAAAAAAGATAAAGTCATTGCTGCAGTCATTGCTGAAGATATGGCTGATCCTTTTACTGCTACTGAAGAAAAATATCCAAAAATGAAGCCCATTATTTCATTGTTGGATGAGCTCTCAAGACCTTTTATTGAAGGAAGAAAATTTTTAAAAGGAAAAATAGCGCATCTTTGGATTGCTCTAGTTGATCCTGATTATCGCGGCCAAGGACTGTCTACTACGATGGATATGGAATGCATTAAACTCGCTGCGCAAAAAGGATTTGAATTTGCTTATGCTGAGTTTACCAATTCCATTAGCGAAAACGTGACCCATCAATTTAAAGTCATCGAATTATGTAATAAAATTACGTATGATGATTTTAAAATGGGAAAAGATTCAGTCCCTTTTAAAGGCCTGAAGGGAGCGGCAGCAGCGTATATTGCAGCTATCCGACCTGGAATTAACATGGATGCATTGGAGCATTGCTACACAAGGAAGTAATATTATGGATATAGCGGTAAATCAAAAACAAATCTCTCAGGAAGAGAGAGATCAGATTGGCAAGCAAGTCCGATCAGAATTGATAGAACATCTTTATCAAGGTTGCTTGCCAGGAACCGTCAGCGGTCTAGCTGCAACGACCGCTGTTTTTTTAGATTTTTACGGTTACTCTCCCATTAAGCCTTTAGTCAGCTGGTATATTTCTATTAATCTTATGTTGGTATTACTGACGGGGCTTTACTTTTTTTATGTTAAAAACAAAAATAAGATTAATATTGCTGTTTGGGAACATAGTTATTCTTTAGTGATGTGTGGCTGCGCTCTCTCTTGGGTGCCCATAGTATTACTCATGCCCTATGATGTGATGCGACAATTTTCAGCTTTGGTAGCGCTTTTTCTTATTACTACAGGGTATGCGACTGGAACGATAGGACAATTTCGTTTATGCGTCACCACTTTAAGTATTATGTTGCTGCCACTGATTGCCTGGTGTTTTGGCAAAGGTGGAATTTTCTATAGTTTAATTGGTACCTATATTACGATTTATATCATCTTTATGTTTGGCGCCAATCATCGCAGCACTAAATGGTTTAAAGACTCTCTTAAATTAAAATTAGAAAATACTTTAGTGAGCTATCAAGCCAATCACGATATTTTGACGGATTTACCTAACCAACGTTTACTACCGCAATTTATTGAATCGGCTATTGATACAGTGAAAAACACAGAAGATACTTTTGCCTTAGTGTGCTTTTCGCTAAATAGAATGGAAATTATTAATGACAGCTTAGGTCATCAAGCAGGCAATGCCATCATGCAAACCGTTGCTACTCGTTTGAAAGAAGCGACGGACTATATTATTTCTATTTCGCGTTCTGATACTTTTAACATTATTATTGCGCCCATTAAATTAGATGAAGCCGAAGAAAAAATTAGAATTCTTTTTTCTGTACTAGACGAACCTATTTTTTTAGAAACTCAAGAAATCAAAATCACGGCAAGCGTAGGAGTAAGTTTCTTTAAAAAAGATGGAAATGATACAGCCACTTTATTGAGCAATGCTGACGCTGCTATGTTGCGCGCAAAACAATATGGTGGGAATCATTTAGAATTTTATACCGCTGAAATTAATGCCCAAATGCCTAAACAATTAGAGCTGGAAAATGATTTACATTCAGCACTAAAAAATAATCAACTACAACTTTATTATCAACCTCTAATTGATTTAAAAACTCGACAAATTTCTGGCATGGAAGCTCTATTACGCTGGATACATCCAGTGCATGGTTTTATTCCCCCCATGAGCTTTATTCCCATAGCAGAGGAAACCGGTTTAATTATTCCGATTGGGGAATGGATTATAGAAGAAGCCTGTAGACAAACCAAACGCTGGCATGAGATGGGTTATATGATTAGAGTCGCCGTTAATGTCTCAGGCAAACAATTACATCAAAAAAATCTGATTGGAATCATTGAAAATATTTTGCAAAAAACTAACTTTGATCGTCAATACCTTGAATTAGAACTCACTGAAACAGCCATATTGGAGGAGTCAGTTATTCACGTTATCAAAGAATTTAAAAATATTGGCTTAAGGCTAGCCGTCGATGACTTTGGAACCGGCTATTCAGGCTTGAGCTATCTTAAACGATTTGCTATCGATAAATTAAAAATTGACCAATCTTTTATTCGGGATATTCCAGCCAGTAATGATAGCATTACCATTGTTTCCGCTATTATTGCGATGGCAAAAGAGTTGAAAGTAAGCACTTTAGCTGAGGGAGTTGAGACAGAGGAACAATTAGACTTCCTTATAGGTAAGGGTTGTGATTACATTCAAGGATATTATTTTAGTAAACCGCTAGAAACTAACGCTTTTACACAATTTCTGGTAAACTGGCGTGAACGAACTGCTCAAAAGGCAATGGAATAACCCTAGTCCGTCATGGAGGATGCTCAAAAATGAAGAAAGTGAATAAATTATTAGGCTTAAGCGCAATTGGATTAGCCGCTGCCTTATCCACTCAAGCTAACGCTGCTGGTTATAAAATGGAATTTCAAAGTGCGTCTATCTTAGCTGATTCCGGCGAAGCCGCCGTAGTCGAAGATGCAGGCACTAACTGGTACAACCCTGCTGGTGACGTATATCTCCCTCAACAATTAGTTTTATCGGGCATTAATGTGTATGCGCCGGTTAAGTTTACTGGAAGCACAACAGCGCCTAGTACAACAGTTCCGGGTTTCGGTTATAGCTCATCTGGTAACGCAAGCTCTCATTCTGATTCCACTATTGCAGGCATACATTATACTTTCCCATTTAACAAATGCTGGGCAGCAGGTATTAGTATTGTACCTGCTTGGGGCTTTGTGGAAGATTATGGTACGCAATCTATTGTTCGTTATGATTTAACTAGAGTTTATGTCAAATCTTTAGATATTAATCCTAATATTGCTTGGCGATTTACGGATAAATGGTCTGTGGGTCTTGGTCCACAATTCCATTATCTTTCTGCAGAAAGCAGATCCAATGCAAGAACAGAACCCGCCACGCCTTATGACTCTTTTTCTAGATTTTCAGCAGGGAGCTGGGCTTACGGTTGGCAAGCAGGTTTATTATTCCGACCCGATGAATGTACCCGCTTTGGTTTAGATTATAGATCTAAGTTAGTCCATCACTTAGGCGGTCATAGCGATTTTGCTTTCAATACGGGTCCTGGTGCTAATAATTTTAGTATTCTTGAATCCAATTTATTTTCACTCAACATTACTTTACCTCCTGTTACCACTTTTAGTGCCTACCGCGACATTACTCCGTGCTGGGCGGTCATGGGAACCATTGCTTATGACCAATGGGCTGTTTTGAAAAACTATAATGCTCAAAATTACATTCAACCAACTTTAACAGGTTCCACTTTAATTAATGTCAACTTACCGCAAAACATGCACAATACGGTGGACTATGGCATTGGAACCCATTACAAGATTAACGATAAAATCATGTTACGCGCTAACTTTAAATATTTACCCACACCAACCAATAACCAAGACCGTGATATAAACTTCCCGGACGGCCCTAAATACGGTATTCAAATTGGTGCGCGTATCCAAATGACTAAATCCGTAAAAGTGGATATGTTATATGGCCATGTCTTTACAAGTGCTGTTTCAATTAATCAAGTTAACCCAGTAACGTTTGCAACAACCACTGGTCGCACCCATACCAACATTGACCTCATTGGTATGCAATTGGTTTGGGATGTTTAATGAAGCCTTATTTGATCGCTCCTTCACTACTCTCCGCAGATTTTGCCCGATTGGGAGAGGAAGTGAAGGAGGTTCTCTCTGCAGGCGCTGATGTACTTCACTTCGATGTCATGGATAACCACTACGTTCCCAATCTCACTATTGGCCCCCTAGTCTGCGAGTCTTTAAGAAAGCATGGGATTACCGCTCCTATTGATGTGCACTTAATGGCACGCCCGGTAGACCGTCTGATTGAGGATTTCGCCAAAGCCGGAGCCACCTATATTTCTTTTCACCCCGAAGGCTCAGATCATATTGATCGCAGCCTAGATCTAATCCGCAAATTGGGTTGTAAAGCAGGGCTTGTATTTAATCCAGCCACTCCCTTAAGTGCGCTTGAACATGTATTAGATAAGCTAGATTTGATTTTAATCATGTCGGTGAATCCTGGATTTGGCGGGCAGAAGTTTATTCCTGGTACGCTCACTAAACTAAAACAGGCTAGAAAAATCATTGATGAAAGCGGCAGAGAGATTCGCCTCTCTATCGATGGCGGGATCAAAGTGGATAATATTCAAGAGGTTGCTAAAGCTGGGGCGGATATGTTTGTGGCGGGGTCAGCTATTTTTTCTGAGAAAGATTATGCGAAAGTTATAAGTGATATGCGTAAAGAGTTAAAAAACGCCTAATCTATTTATCTTTATCTTCTTCATCCTTCTTCCAAGATGACGCTGGCATGCCTGGTGGGCGAGGTGCGGTTTGTATAGGGCTAGGGCTAAATCTTTGGCCGGAACCTTGAGATGAAGAAGAGCTGTCACTGGTTTTTGCTGGGCCTTCTTTTTGCCATTTGGCTTGGTCCCACTCTGCAATTAAATCTTCATCGAAATGATAAATTCTATAAATAGCATTTACTTTCATCAAAGCATCTTTTTCTAATTCTTGTTTAGTATAATCGGTCGCTTCGATTTCCGTATTAAACCGCCCGACTTCTAATTCTGCGCGGCCTTGAAATAATTTTTTTACTGAATAGGTTTTCATTATGACTCCTCTTTGATGCCGTTTGTGGTCGCCATTACTATTATATCGGCGCGGCGTTGTGCAAATATTCCGTTAGCAATAACACCCGGAATATTATTCAAAGTTTTTTCCATTGTAACAGGATCTAATAATTTTAAGTTATGCGCATCGATAATGACATTGCCATTGTCAGTTACAAATCCTTGTCTATAGACTGGATCTCCGCCTAATTTTACGATTTCGCGTGCCACATAACTTCGAGCCATTGGAATAACTTCGATAGCCACTGGAAATTTTCCTAATAACTCGACTTTTTTCTTATCATCCACTATGCAAATAAATTTTTTCGAAACAGCGGCGACAATCTTTTCTCTCGTTAATGCACCACCCCCACCTTTAATCATTTGTTTAGCAGAATTAATTTCATCTGCGCCATCAACATACAGGGGTAATTCATTAATGCTATTTAAATCAAGCAATGGGATGCCGGCTAGCTTTAAGCGCTCTGCAGTTCCTTCAGAACTTGCAACAGCGCCTTCAATTTTACCTTTGACCGACTTTAAGGCTTCAATAAAATAATTCACGGTAGAACCGGAACCGACCCCTATTATTATGCCAGTTTCAATGTATTTTATCGCAGCTTGCGCTGCCTGTTTTTTCAGTTCTTCTATCATAAAATATACCTACTTAAATCATCATCTTTCATCAGCGCTTCGAGATGCTTATTGACGTAGTGATCATCAATTTGAATTTCTTTGCCTTTTAATTCAGAGGCATCAAATGAAATCTCTTCTAACAGACGCTCAAGCACCGTGTGCAAACGTCTTGCACCAATATTTTCAGTGCGTTCGTTTACATGCCAAGCAATTTCTGCAATACGTCGAACACCGCTTTCGGCAAATTTAATTCCAACGCCTTCGGTTTGCATTAACGCAATATATTGCTCAGTCAAAGAAGCGGTGGGTTCTGTTAAAATTTTTACGAAATCATCTGTGGTTAAAGCTTGTAGTTCAACGCGAATGGGTAACCGGCCTTGTAATTCTGGAATTAAATCCGATGGTTTTGCAAAATGAAATGCGCCGGATCCAATAAATAAAATATGATCGGTACGCACCATGCCAAATTTGGTTGAGACGGTTGAGCCTTCAATTAAAGGCAACAAATCGCGCTGTACGCCTTCTCTTGAAACATCAGCACCCATTTGCTCAGATCGCTTAGCAATTTTGTCTATTTCATCGATAAAAACAATACCATTTTGTTCCACACTTTCAATAGCACGAACTTTTAATTCATCATCATCAATTAATTTTGCGGCTTCTTCATCGCGTAAAATTTTTCTGGCTTCGGAAATTTTGAGTTTACGCATTTTTTTGCGATCAGCAGCAAGCGTTTGAAACATATTTTGTAATTGATTGGTCATCTCTTCCATGCCAGGAGGTGACATAATTTCAATGCCTGCGCCTGATAAAGTGACTTCTAATTCAATTTCTTTATCATCTAATTGGCCGTCTTTTAATTTATCGCGAAAGACACCGCGCGCAACAGACTCTTCTTTTATAGGCTCTTGAGGTTCGCCTACAAAACTCGATCGCGCTTTAGGTAATAACGCATCTAAAATTCGTTCTTCTGCAGCGGTTTCTGCTTGGGCGCGAACTTTTGCAATTTCTTTTTCGCGTAACATTTTGATTGCCATGTCGACCAAATCGCGAATAATAGATTCCACATCGCGACCGACATAACCGACTTCCGTAAATTTTGTCGCCTCTACTTTAATAAAAGGCGCATCGGCTAATTTTGCGACTCGACGTGCAATTTCTGTTTTACCAACGCCCGTTGGGCCTATCATTAAAATATTTTTAGGCATGACTTCATCACGCAAATGGGCAGGCAATTGCATACGCCGCCATCGATTGCGTAAAGCAATGGAAACAGCGCGCTTAGCGCCAGATTGCGCAATAATATGTTTATCTAATTCGTTGACAATTTCTCTAGGGGTTAAGGCTGACATGTTAAGGTCTCAATAGTGAGCGTACGATTGGTATAAATACAAATAGCCGCTGCAATGTTTAGTGATTTCTCTACAATTTTTCCTGCATCCAATTCAGTATTTTCTAATAAAGCTTGAGCTGAAGCTTTGGCATAAGGTCCGCCTGACCCAATCGCAATAAGCCCATCTTCAGGTTCAATCACATCACCATTGCCCGTGATAATGAGAGAGGATTTACCATCGGCTACTGCTAATAAGGCTTCCAGTCTACGTAAAATCCTATCCGTTCTCCAATCCTTGGCGAGCTCAACCGCTGCTCGAATTAAATTTCCTTGATGGGTTTCCAATTTACCTTCAAAACGTTCAAATAAAGTAAACGCATCAGCGGTTCCACCAGCAAAACCTGCTAATACTTTATCGTTATATAATCTTCGTACTTTACGGGCATTTGACTTCATCACGGTATGGCCCATGGTTACCTGGCCATCACCGCCAATCACAACCGTATTACCGCGTCGCACGCATAGAATGGTAGTACCATCAAACTGCTTCAAGAGAGTCTCTCCTCATCAATCTAGTCTATTATATGGGGGTTAAACAATGAAATTCCAAGGGTTATTCGGCTTTTTTTATGACTGTCTCTATCCCCTTTTTTTGCCATTTTTGCTGAAATCCTTTAGCTTCGACTATTGTTTCATAAGGACCCTGTAATAATCGATAGTTTTGCTCATCTTTTACCACTTTTGTCTCAATCCCTGAAAGTAAAAGCGAAAGTCGCAATTGCCCCGCCTGTGCAGCCTCGTTAAAGATCCCAAACTGCAAAAAATAGCCCGGTGAAGGTGGTTGTAGCGGAGGCGATGGTGTTTCTTTTACCGGATTGGATACGCTCATATGCATGGTAGGCAATTCATCATAAAAAGAAAAGCGAACATCGGGAGCCGTTTCTTTTTGGGGTTCTTGATGTCTTGATAAAAAAGCTGAAACATGAGGCTTATTCCAGAGATGCATTTTCCAAGCAACGCCAATAATCCCGACTAGAACAAACAAAAAAACAGCGATCAGCATAACTTTTTTAAAGTTAGCGCGCTTTTTTGGCGGTTTTCTAGTAAATCTTTTCGCGTAATCTTGGTCCATTGTCACATACTATCCGGGGCTGATACGCCCAACAAGGTTAATCCATTAAACAATATTTGGCGTGTCGCGACAATTAGGGTTAACCGTGTATTTCGCAAGGTTTCATCCTCCACCAAAAACTGAGTTGAATTATAATAACCATGAAAATCTTGAGCCAGTTCACGTAAATAATGCGTTAATTGGTGGGGCTCATATTGAGTACCAGCATTTCTAATCACTTCACTATAACGCGCCAAGGTACTTAATAATTGCAATTCGTGGGGCTCTGTTAATAATTCTAAATGTTGTAACCCTATCAGTTCTGCATAAACCCAGTTTTTTTCAGCCAATTGACGAAAGACACTCGCAATTCGCGCATAAGCATATTGAATATAATACACAGGATTTTCATTGGATTGTGATTTTGCTAAATCTAAATCAAAATCCATGTGTTGCTCACATTTTCGAGTGACATAAAAAAATCGTGCCGCATCTTTCCCGACTTCTTCTCTTAATTCACGTAAGGTGACAAAAGAACCGCTACGCGTAGACATTTGCGCTTGTTTTCCGCCTCGATAAAGCGTGACAAATTGCACCAACGGAAAAGCAAGTTTATTAGCATCCAAACCCAGCGCTTTAAATCCTGCTTTCATTCTAGGCACATAACCATGGTGATCTGAACCTGCAATCGTAATCGCCCGATCAAAACCCCGTTCAAATTTATTTAAATGATAAGCTAAATCATTCGCAAAATAGGTTCTTTGGCCATTGGCGCGCTGTAATACTCTATCTTTTTCATCATCAAAATCGGTAGACCTAAACCACAAAGCGCCATTTCTTTCGTAGATAAAACCGGCTTTTTGTAAGTTTTCTATCAATCGATCGATGACACCGGTTCCAACCAATTCCCGTTCCGAAAACCATTGATCAAATGAAACCCCAAACTCTACTAAATCTTCTCGAATATCGGCCAAAATATTTTCTAAAGTAAATTGCAGCACAGCGACATATTTTTTTTCGCCTAATATTTCTTTGGCACGATCAATCACTGCATCAATATAAATTTCTTTATCACCACCCACGGGCTCATCAGGTGGCAAACCTGAAAACACTTTTTCTGCAGGGGTATGTAAATCTTTTTTTTGTTTTTCTACTAATAATTTTGCGATATTAATCACATAATCGCCTTGATAGGCATTGGCTGGAAAAACAATAGATTCCCCTAAAAGAGAAAGATATCGCAACCAAACACTCACGGTTAAAATATCCATCTGACGACCCGCATCATTCACATAATATTCACGATGAACTTTATAGCCTATTTTTTCTAATAAATTACAAACCGAAGCTCCATAGGCAGCATGACGTCCATGCCCTACATGCAAGGGGCCAGTTGGATTTGAAGAAACAAATTCGACAATAATTTTTTGTCCCTGGCCTAATTCTGCTTTCCCATATTCATCACCGGCTTTTAAAATTTCTGGGATCAACTGATAAAAAGCGGTTTTAGCTAAAAAGAAATTAATAAATCCAGGACCTGCAATTTCAACTTTTGCCACTTTAGGAGAAGCTTCTAAAGCAGAAACGATAAGCTCAGCTAATTCCCTAGGCTTTTTTTGCGTTTGTTTTGCTAACAATAAGGCAATATTACAAGAAAAATCACCAAATTTAGCGTCTTTAGTCGCATCAATTTGTATTGTCTGGCTCTCGCTCGAGATGTTTAGTTTAGAGAGCGCTTGTTGAATTAATTCTGCAATATGTTGTTTTATCATGTCTTTAGTCTTCTATGAGTGAACACGTATTATCGCGGGTTTCAGGAAAGTTGCAATAAATCCTCATTACCAATCCAACCTGTATTCTTGTAAGCCATTTACCCTATATGAAAAAGGAAAATATCAGTACTTCTGGTCAGGAATTAGCCTTTCATGGGCTGTTTTAATTATAACCATTTGATTTTAATAAATTAAATAGCATAAGAATTATTTTCTAATTTTAAAACTGTCCATAAAACAAAAGTATTCACTCTAAAGATTAGTATAATTCTTTTGTGGTCAAGGATTGACTACACTGCAATAAAGGACTTGTGCAACCACTCCTCGTTTTGTGTGTTCATGGATGGATATGTTGGCAAGGATTGCCAATGAATAAGTTGGGCGGTAATTGAAAAATTACCGCCCTTTTTTTTAATCCGCAGGACCCACATACCCACAAGTCTGTCTTGGACAAACTAATTCCGTACCGCGCTTTTTAGTCACTTTAATCGTTAAAATAGGCCAAGCGCATTTAGGGCAGGGTTTAGCAACGGGTTCATTCCAAGTGGCGTATTTACAGTCTGGGTAGCGAGCACAAGAGAAAAAGATTTTACCCTTACGCGATTTTCTTTTCAGCATTTTGCCCTGATTACATTCAGGACAATCCACACCCGTATCCGCTGGTTTTTGCAGGGATTCTATAAAACGACAAGTAGGATAATTGCTACAGCCAATAAATTTTCCATAGCGTCCATTCTTAATCACTAAAGGGGAATTACATTGTGGGCAAACACGTCCTTCGATAACCGGTAAAGGCTCAGCAGGAGTGTCACCCTCATTTTCTATACTGCGCGTATATTTACATTCAGGATAAGCGGTACAACCAATAAATCGATTGTATCTGCCTAAACGAATAGAAAGGGGTTTACCGCAATCCGGACACATCTCATCCATGGCTTCATGAGTCACATCTTTACGTGAAACGGTTTCACCAATTTCATCCACTAAGGGTTTAAAATTTCCCCAAAATATTTCAAGTAAGGGCACCCATTCTTTTTCACCCCGTGAGACAGCGTCTAATTCATCTTCTAATTGAGCCGTAAAAGCATAATCGACATATTGGGTAAAATATTGGGTTAAAAACTTATTCACAATACGCCCTACATCCGTTGGGCGGAAACGCTTAGTTTCTAAAGTCACATATTCTCTATGCTGCAAGGTTGCGATAATGCTCGCATAGGTTGAAGGCCTGCCAATACCATGCTCTTCTAAGGCTTTAATCAATGAAGCTTCACCATAACGCGGTGGTGGCTCAGTGAAATGCTGGTTACAGATGACATCGTTGAGATCCACAATATCGCCCACTACTAAAGGGGGTAAAATTCTATCTTCATCATTAGTCGTAGCTTTAGCATCATCTTCATCTTCACGATACACTCTCATAAAACCAGGATCCGTCACGACGGAACCATTAGCACGAAAGAAATGTTCTTTGGTCCCTGCTTGCATATCTACAGCCACCGTATCATAAGTTGCTGAGATCATTTGCGAAGACACCGTACGTTTCCAAATTAAATCATATAATTTAAATTGATCGTCGCTTAAATATTCTTTTATAGCATCCGGAGTTGAAGTCACCGAAGTCGGACGAATCGCTTCATGCGCTTCTTGAGCATTCTTAGATTTGGTTTTATAAATTCGGGCTTCATCAGGTAAATTTTCTTTGCCGTATTTATCTTGTATAAATTGACGAATTTCAGCAATCGCTTCCTGAGCTAAATTCACGGAATCCGTACGCATATAAGTAATTAAACCTTGCGCTCCACTACCTACATCAATACCTTCATAAAGATTTTGTGCGGTACGCATCGTACGTTGTGCAGTAAATCCTAATTTACGCGCGGCTTCTTGTTGCAAAGTAGACGTAATAAAAGGCGCGGTTGGATTTCGTTTACGCTGTTTCTTATCCACTTTAACGACGGCTAATTTGCCATCTGCTGCTTTAATTAAAGCTTTTTTGGTTTTTTCTGCGTCTTTATCATTAGTAATCGAAAACTGCTCGAGCTTATTTCCATCATACATGGTTAATTTGGCAGAAAATGCTTGTTTTTTGGATTGAACAGCGGCTTCTATATCCCAATATTCTTCGGCAACAAAACGTTCAATTTCTTCTTCGCGCTCTACAATCATGCGCAACGCTGGGCTTTGTACACGCCCTGCAGATAAACCTCTTCTAATTTTACGCCACAATAACGGCGATAAATTAAATCCCACCAGAAAATCTAGCGCGCGTCTGGCTTGTTGCGAATTCACTAAATCCATAGAAATTTCACGCGGATGATCGACCGCGGCTTTTACCGCTGATTTAGTAATTTCATGGAAAACCACCCGATGGACATCTTTCTTTTCGAGCAATTCTTTTTCGCGTAAAATTTCATAAATATGCCAAGAAATGGCTTCCCCTTCGCGATCCGGATCGGTTGCGAGATAAAGCGCATCGGCTTTTTTCATGGCTTTGACAATAGCCGCCACATGTTTTTCATTTTTCTCAATGAGTTCATAACGCATAGCAAAATGATTTTCAGGGTCTACCGCGCCTTCTTTAGGCAATAAATCACGCACGTGACCATAAGAGGCAATCACATCAAAACCGGTACCTAAATATTTTTTAATCGTCTTTGCTTTTGCAGGAGATTCAACAATAACTAAATTTTTTGACATGGCAGAGTTTTTCCTCAGTGCAGCGCATCAAATGCTTCTGCCAAAATCATATCTTGTAATAATGATAATGCAGCTTTTTTATCAGGTTGATTGAATAAAACCATTAATATAACCCACTTGATACGACCCAAATCTACTTCTCGGGTATCTAGTGCAACAACACGATCAATCACAATTTCACGTGTGGCTGAATCGACAATTCCTAATCGTTCTAGATGAATTAAAAAATCTAATCCTTCCATCCCAAATTGTTCTCTTTCAAAAGGTAAAAAATGACGTATCGATTGTGAAGTTATCTTAGGCCCCGAATGAACTTCTTGTTGAAAACGGTCTAGACCATCTAACCAATCCAAAGCGCGATCTATCTCATCACGATCAAAACCAACCCGTTGTAATTCGGTGACGACTGCATCGTTGTCAGATTTTAATGACACACCCGCATCCATATAATTTTCAAATAAAAACATTAATATTTCAAACATATTTCCAGCACTTCGTTAATGACGCCTACAATATCCCCCAAGCACCGTATCAACATAACCTTTTAATTCTAATGATAACAGAATGGATGAAACTTCGCCTGACGTCAATCCACTTCGTATCACAATAGTATTAAATGCCGTAGATTCATAGCCAATTTGCGTGAGTAATTGTTTTTGAATATCATCCAAATCTCCCGCTAAATCCGCTTTTAAAACAGTTGGTTTCGGCAACGGTTTGCATAGGGTATCCCGCAAGGGCGCCAATTCTACCAATATATCTTCTACATTTTCCACTAATTTTGCACCCTGGCGAATCAATTGGTGGCAGCCTTTGGCTAAAGGATGGTGAATCGAGCTTGGAATTGCAAAGACTTCACGACCTTGTTCTGCGGCAAAACGCGCCGTAATGAGCGAGCCACTTTTCACCGCTGCTTCAACCACTAATACCCCTAAACTTAAGCCGCTGATTAAGCGATTTCTTAAGGGGAAATTGCTAGGTTTTGGAGCGGTTTCTAAAGGGAACTCGGAAACCAATACCCCTTGCTTACTAATTTTTTGTGCGAGCTCATCGTTTGATTTAGGGTAAATATGTTTTAACCCCGTCCCCATGACAGCAATGGTTTTCCCATTGGCAGCGAGTGCTCCCCCATGACTTGCGGTATCAATCCCTAAAGCCAAACCACTGGTCACGACCAATCCTGCTTCTGTTAAAGCATAAGCAAACTGTTCTGCGGTTTCGATCCCAGAAGCAGTTGGATGGCGGGTTCCGACCATTGCTATTTGGGCTTGATTCAGTAATTCAACGTCTCCCAAAGCATAAAGAACCGGTGGCGCCGATATTTCCGCTAAAAGTTTTGGATAACGCTGATCTTCCCAGGTTAAAACATGACAATTATTTTTTTCACACCAAGCCAAATCATTTTCAATTTTTTTTAAATTAATACTTTTGGTCAATTCAGAAGCTTGGGCTGAAAAGAATTTTTTGATGTCTCCATCAAAATTTTCTAGGCCCTTTTTTAATCGAACTGGACCTATGCCTGCTAAATAAGTTGAGGCAACCCAGTAAAGTGTATTATTCATTGAAGGCGCGATTCCAAACAATCTAATAAAGTTGCACTGATATTTAAATCACATTGTTCGTCTAACTCACGAATACAAGTTGGACTGGTCACATTGATTTCCGTAAGATAATCGCCAATCACATCTATACCCACAAAATATAAACCCTTGTCTCTGAAATAAGGTCCCACTTGCTCGCATATCCAACGATCACGATCCGAGAGAGGTTGTGCTATCCCTTTAGCACCCGCCGCCAAATTGCCGCGCAATTCATTAGTGGCAGGAATGCGCGCCAGAGCAAAAGGCACTGGATTTCCATCAATCAATATAATTCTTTTGTCTCCTGATCGAATTTCAGGAATAAATTTTTGCACCATCGCAAATTGTTTTTCGCGCTGAGTTAATAATTCAAAAACAACTGAGGCATTAATATCCGGATAACGTAAATAAAAAACGGATTCCCCGCCCATGCCATGCAAAGGCTTGGCAACTATTTCTTTTTGTTCTGCTAGAAATTCTTTTAAATCCCTCATGTTTTTACTAATTAAAGTAGGCGGACCGCATTCTGCAAATTGTGAGGCAAATATTTTTTCATTAGCGTCGCGCAAAACTTGTGGGTTATTAGCGACCAACACGCCTGCTTGTACGGCAAAATCCAGAATTTGCGTCACATAAAAATAACTTAAATCGACGGGGGGATCTTTACGCATCAAAATAATATCTAATTCTGTCAAATCTAGTGTTTTTTCTTTTCCTAATTCAAACCATTTTTTATCATCGCGAAAAACTTTTAATGATTTTGCATGCCCATAAGCTTTGCCGTCTTTTAAAAACAAATCACCGGGTTCAAAATAAAAAATCTCCCAATGTCTTTGGGAGGCTTCCCACAAAAGCGCAAGCGTACTATCTTTTTTATAATGAATCGATGCAATAGGATCCATGATCACACCGAGCTTAATCGTCATTGTTTATAACTCCATGGTTTCTCGCGCGGCTGCTAACATACTCAAACGCGCAATCACGTCTAAAGCACCGTTTTTTGAAAAAACTAAAGGCTCAAATTGCATGCCCGGTGAATTTAAATTTTCATCTCTACCCCGTTCTTTATGAACACGATAAAAACCCCCTACTGCTTTTTCTCCCCACAAATATACGACCGGTTCTGCGACTGCATTTTCTTTAAAAGTTTCAAAAGTATAAACCCCTTCTTGAATAATAACCTGGCCTACGGGTTTTCCACCTTTGGTTTTTGACATATTCGTGCGTTGTTTACGATTTAAATTTCTTAAATCATCGGCTGAATAGGCAGTCATAATTGCCATCCCATAAGTGCCTGCATCGGCTTTAACCATCACAAAAGGTTTGTAATCAATTTTATATTCATCATATTTTTGCTGAATAGCGCTCAGCAATTCTTGGGTATGCTCTGCGACACAAGCCTCCCCTTCGCGCTGCATAAAATCAACTTTAGTACAGCGGCGAAAAAGAGGTGAAATAATCCATGGATCGATATCAATCAATTTTGCAAATTCGTGACTCACATCATTATAATATTTAAAATATTTCGCTTTAGAACGAAAACTCCAGCCCAATTTTGGCAACGGCAATACTGGCTGCTCTAAGTCTTGCAATAAATCTGGAATACCCTCAGACAAATCATTATTTAATAAAACAAGATCTGCAACAAAATCCTTAACACCCAGTTTATTTTGCTTGCGTTGCACCATTTCTACCTGATCAATAGGCACCAAAGAACCGACTTTAACTTCAAAACCCGCTTGAGTTATAATTTCAATCAAGACTTTGATATTTTCCCAATAAAATAAATTTCGCGTATGATTTTCTGGAATCAATAAAATACGTTTTGCTTTAGAGGGCAAAACTGATCTCGCCGCTTCTACTGAAAGCGGAATACATTGAGGATTTAAATTATTAAATCCAGCTGGAAATAAATTCATATCAACGGGCGCTAGTTTAAACCCGGCGTTGCGTAAATCCACTGAACCATAAACAGGAGCAGGCGTTTTTTTCCATTGAGTCAAAAACCAATCCTCTATAATAGATTGGTTTTCACCTAATTTTTTTTCTAACCCTATCAAGTACAAGCACTCCTATTTGCATCTATCTCACATAAATGCTTTAGAAATTTAGTCTTATCCGTTTCACCCACTAAACGTTGTTCGGCCATTTCTTGATTTTGTTTGTCAAAAAATAAAATCGTCGGTGGCGCTATGACTTGATAACGTTTTAAAAGTGCTGTATCAAATTCGGTATTGTTCGTAAGATCTGCGCGTAACAAAACAAAATCTTTAATATTTTGTTTTACATAAGGGTCACTAAAAACATGCGCATCAATACTCTTACAATCTGCACACCAATCCGCATAAAAATCTAAAACCACTTGTTTATTTTGTTGTTTGGCAAGCGCAAATTGTTTATCTAACTCCTGCATCGATTTCACTACAGTAAATTCAGTAGATTGAGTCGCTATAACACCCCCACGTGGAATATGAGTAGTCATAAAAGCTATGGCTGCAACGAACAAAATAATTCCAATTGTTTTAGAAAATAAATCCCAGCGGCTGGCGCTGGTTTTAAACGCGCCTAGCATATAGGCTGAGATTATAAATAAAACGGCCCAAAGTATTTCGGTAACGGAATTTGGAATGATGCGGGAAATCATCAAAATCGCTACCCCTAACATCAAAATTCCCACTACCCTTTGCACGGTTATCATCCAAGAACCCGCTTTAGGCAATAATTTTCCGACGGAGGCACCGACCACCATCAACGGTAACCCCATCCCAATACCTAAAGTAAATAAAGCGACCGCACCCAATAACATACTTCCGGTTTGCGCAATATAAGCAAGTACGCCAGCCAAAGGTGCGCTAACACAAGGTGAGACTATGAGTGAAGAAAAACAACCCATAATAAAAGTACCGGTATAGCCTGGTCTTTTATAATGCGCATCCCATTTCATAATTTTGGTATGCCAGCTATTCGGAAGGTGTAATTCATACGCACCAAATAAAGCTAAAGCTAAAATGACAAAGAGCGCACTAAAAATTGAAATAACCCAAGGATTTTGCATCATCGCCTGCACATGACCGCCGAGCAGTGACACCACTATCCCCAGAATCATATAAACAATAGCCATCCCCAAGACATAAGAAAATGACAGTAAAAAGGCTCGCGAAGTCGTTAAATTTTTCTCTTTGCGATGGTAGCCCACAATAATCCCAGACAAAATTGGCACCATCGGTAAAATACAAGGCGTGAAAGCTAACAATAAACCCATGCCTAAAAAGGCTGGGATAATGACCCAAAAAGAATGATGCGCTAATAATCCTGCGATATAAGACTGCTCAGATTCAGGTTTAGCTGCATTAGTGAGGGTAATATCAAAAGACTTTTTCGTGGGGGGATAACAAAATCCTGCCTCTGAACACCCTTGATACATTACTTCAATATGAGCAGGGCCTTTTTGGGTAGCCGTAAGCGGAATTTTAACCTCATCTCTATAGCTCTCAAAAGTGCCATGCATTTCGTCAGTTTTAACGACTCCTGCTGGGACAGGCAATTCTTTATTATTAACGAGTACATGCATCTTATCTTTGTACAAAAAATATCCAGGTGCAATCTTTGCAGTGACTGACTGGCTATCCGCATTTAGCTTAAAAGCCTCATCCACCGTCAATGGCTGAGGGGCAGCAAACGCAGAACTCATAAAGCACATCAAAACCAGAAAAATGGTCGTTTTAAATCTTCCAAGCATAGTTTATACCCTCTTAAGTTATCCCTTGTTGCTAAGTTTACCCATTCTTATCTCTTGACTCTACCCCCATTCCCGTTATCATTTAGCACTCTTGACTTGAGAGTGCTAAATTCATCCCCATATTTAGATATGTTGATAGCTAAACCTTAGGAGAAATACAAACATGAAATCGAAAATAAAACCCCTTGGCGATCGAGTAGTTGTTAAACCTCGTGACGTTGAAACCAAAACTGCTGGCGGTATCGTAATTCCTGATACAGCTGATAAAGACAAGCCTATGGAAGGCACCGTGCTCTCTGTTGGAACTGGTCGCTATATTGAAGGAAAATTGACCCCATTACAAGTCAAAACTGGCGATAAAGTCTTATTTGGCAAGTACGCTGGGACCAATATCAAACTTGAAGGCACTGAATTCCTGGTGATGCGCGAAGAAGACATTATGGGCGTTCTGGAAGACTAATTTTTTGTAACTCTAAGATGAGGAAATAAGATATGGCTGCTAAAGATTTACGATTTGCTGAAGAAGCAAGACAGTTAATGTTAGCTGGGGTTAATGAACTCGCTAACGCAGTACAAATTACCATGGGTCCACGTGGACGTAACGTGGTTATAGACAAGAGCTTCGGCGCACCTACTGTCACTAAAGACGGTGTATCCGTTGCTAAAGAAATTGAATTCAAAGATAAATTCAAGAATATGGGCGCTCAAATGGTTAAAGAAGTGGCCTCCCAAACTTCAGACGAAGCGGGCGATGGCACTACAACTGCAACTGTATTAGCGCGTCAAATCTTGGTTGAAGGTCACAAAGCAGTTGTTGCTGGCTTTAACCCAATGGATTTGAAACGTGGTATTGATAAAGCAGTAGCTACAGCTGTTGAAGAATTAAAGAAATTATCCGCACCATGCAAAGATGATAAAGCGATTGCACAAGTCGGAACGATTTCTGCAAACTCTGATGAATCCATCGGTCGCATTATTGCTGATGCTATGTCTAAAGTCGGCAAAGAAGGCGTTATCACGGTTGAAGAAGGTTCTGGTTTTGATAATGAATTAGATGTAGTTGAAGGTATGCAATTTGATCGTGGTTACCTCTCTCCTTACTTTATTACTAATCAACAAAACATGTCCGTTGAATTAGAACATCCTTACATTTTAATCGTTGATAAGAAGATCTCATCCATTCGTGATTTATTACCAACCTTAGAAGCCGTTGCAAAATCCGGTCGTGCATTATTAATTATTGCTGAAGATGTTGAAGGCGAAGCGTTAGCAACCTTAGTCGTCAATCACATCCGCGGCATCGTAAAAGTTTGCGCTGTAAAAGCTCCAGGCTTTGGCGACAGACGTAAAGAAATGTTGCAAGACATTGCGGTATTAACCAAAGCACAAGTCATCTCTGAAGAAGTAGGTTTAAAATTAGAATCTGCGACTATCACTGATTTAGGTTCTGCTAAACGCGTTATCATCACTAAAGATAATTCTACTATTATCGATGGCGCTGGTGATAAAAAAGAAATCGAATCCCGCGTTAAACAATTACGCGCTCGAATTGAAGAAACAACTTCCGACTACGATCGCGAAAAACTCCAAGAGCGCGTTGCAAAACTCGCTGGTGGTGTTGCCGTAATCAAAGTAGGCGCTGGTTCCGAAATCGAAATGAAAGAAAAGAAAGCTCGCGTTGAAGATGCGCTTCACGCAACTCGCGCAGCAGTTGAAGAAGGTGTGGTCCCTGGTGGTGGCGTTGCATTAATTCGCGTATTACAAGCTCTCAAAAACTTGAAAGGCGCAAACGATGCACAATCCATGGGTATACAATTAACTCGTAAAGCTCTAGAAGCTCCATTACGTCAAATCGTTGCAAACGCAGGCGATGAAGCCTCCGTCATTGTGAACAAAGTGTTAGAAGGCAAAGGCAACTTTGGTTATAACGCTGCAACCAGTGAATTTGGCGACATGATCGAAATGGGAATTTTAGATCCTACCAAAGTAACTCGTACCGCTCTTCAACGTGCAGCATCCGTTGCTGGTATGATGATCACTACCGAATGCATGATCACTGATCTTCCAAAAGAAGAATCAGAATCCGGTAGCGGTGGTGGTATGGGCGGCATGGGTGGTATGGGCGGAATGGGCGGCATGATGTAAGCTCAGTTCTTTCCAAAACTCGTAACACAAAAACCCCGCGTAAGCGGGGTTTTTTATTTAACGCATTCTTGGACCCCTGGGTTGTTCGGTATCAGGAGCAGGTTCATTCGTAACACCGGCAGTTTTTTGTGGCGTCTGAGGTTTTATTCCTGCGGCACCCAAAGCTCCATTCATTTCATTTAATTGCGGAATAAATTCTCTAGGGGTTTTTTCATTTCTTAAGGTTGAAACCAAACTCACACGAAACTCGCCTAATTTTTTTTGCACTTCATCTTTAGGTTTTCCATCACGATGCATGTTTATAACTTCTTGTAATTGTTTTTGTAATTCCTGCAAAGCAGATTTATCTGGCGCTTTACCAAAAGAAAGTAATTTTGATTTTTTTTCACTGATGTCTATTAGTTTTTGATTTAAATCTTTTAAAAGATGATTAGTAACAGGATCTGTTAAAGAGGGATGATTTCGATAGCTATCTAAAGACGCTTTTATAGCCCCAAGCGACATAAAATCACTCATCGACATGTCACGAGTTCCGTTTGAATGTTCTCTCATCATGGTTTCGATGTCAGCCGATATCTGCCGCATTCTTTCAGCAGTGGGTGGTTCATCCATTTTAAGATTTATTAATTCTTTTCGTACCTCTTCTTCAAGAATATAATTAATCGCGCCTTGATAATGCAGATGAATCGCTTGGGCAAGATAAGGGTTAAAAGGATCTACATGTGCGCGATCTAATTTCGCATGCATCCCCCTAAATTGCGCTAATAGAGGATCGTTTTTATCTAAAGTTCTGCAATAAGAAAGAACCATACCATTTAGCATTTGCATTTTTTCCGCCGCTTCTTTTTCTGAAAGATTATCTTGAGACAAGCTCGTAAATAACTTTTTCATTTCCGCAAAAGTACTCTTAGCAGCAGAAGTTTTCTTATGCTCAGGTTTATCTATTTGCTCAAATAAAGCTTTGGCTTGGGATAGGAAAAATTTATCAGGCATTTTTATCCCCTCTTTTATACCTCTTTTATATAAGTATAGTGCAGAGGGGGGATTTTGCTTAAAGTTAACTTATTGGAAATACAGAAGTTTTAACAATGACCCCCTTTCTAAAAAAATAATTCTTTTTAGAAAACCTTAAGGTTGGCGTAAGATAGGGAAAATTTTATTTCATTGAGAGATTAGCATGGCAAATCCAAGACAAAACTATAAATCAGCTTTAGCGCGGTTAAATACAGAAGTCACTCGCCTCCATCATGCAAGAGGAAACCAACCGAATCAGATTTTAGATCCATTTCTAGCTAGTATGGATAAGTTTCTAGTGGAGTATGGACCCCTACCTGTTTTTTTATTGAGCGAAGAAGAGATTAAGGACCGCACAAAAGCCTTAAAACTTTTAGGGGATATTCTACTTAATCCAGAAAATGTTGAGACAAATAAGAATAACCTAGCAGAAATTGAATGTTTTCGTGTGGCTGATAACTCCGCGATACTTACTCCTAACGAAAAGTTTTGGGCAAGCTTTTTTAGGGTTATGCAGTGGGTCTTTATAGCTCTCGCATGCGTGGCATGCTTTATAGCACAGGGAGCCCTGACAGCCGCTACTGGAGGTGCATATCCAGCATTAATCGCAATGGGCGCAGCTATAGGATCGGTAGTAGCATCTATATTGAGTTTCGGGGCTTCGGCACACACAAACTCTAGACCCTCATCACGTCATTCATTTTTTAATTCGACGCTAAACCTTGCTACTACAGCTACTTCTATCCCAAACCAAAGAGCCCCATGATTCCACGAACAAGAAAGAAAATCATGGGTGCCATCACATAGGATAAAATTCCGCTCATAAGCAGCAAGATCAAAATAATAAAACTAAAGGGCTCAATCCGGGAAAATTGCCATGCAACTCTAGGTGGCAACAAATTCACTAAAATTCTCCCACCATCTAAAGGCGGGATAGGTAAGAAATTTAAAATACATAAGACCACATTAATCATGATCCCCGCCTCACCCATATAAATCAGCGGCACTGAAAGCCAAGCTTGGTTGCTTAAGAATACAGCGCAAAGTTTAGCTAAGCCTGCCCAAAATAAAGCCATTAATAAATTGGATAAAGGACCTGCGGCTGCGACGAAAATCATATCGCGTCTAGGATGGCGTAGATTTCTGGCATCGACTGGCACAGGTTTTGCCCAACCGAAAACAAAGTTACTAATAGCCAGCAAGATCAGAGGAACGATTATGGTGCCTACCATATCAATATGTTTAATGGGGTTTAAAGTGAGCCTACCGGATAGTCTAGCCGTATGATCACCAAATTTATCAGCTATCCAGCCATGCGCAACTTCATGCACAGTAATGGCAAATAAAAGGGGTAAGACCCAGATGGCTATTTTTTGAATTAATGTGAGTTCCATAAATGCGCCTTTAATTGTAATATACTGATCCAAGTCTTACACAACATAAACAGGAACGTTGCTGGTGTCATTACTTTTTTACAAATTTTCTGCTGCTATTGTACTCTTTCTAGTAACCATTTTAGCGGTATTTTATCCTTTTAGAGCCAAAGCTCACCCAGGGCATGGGCATTTTTTGGATTTTGGCGATGCATTTGCCAGCGGAATCTTTTTAGGTGCGGCATTATTCCACATGTTGCCCGAGTCTTCGACCCAATTACATGAACTTTTCCCAGCTATTACCTACCCTCTAGCCAGTCTACTCTGTGCCGGTGGATTTTTATTATTACTCTTTTTAGAAAGATTAGCCGTTTCAACTTCGAAACATGAATTAACTATTCCTTATGTTTTGGGCATAGTTATTATTATTCATTCTTTCATTGAGGGCAGCGTCATCGGTATCAATACTAATCTCGTTACCCTTTCTATTATTTTTCTCGCAGTACTTGCCCACAAAGGCTCTGAAAGTTTTGCTTTGAGCATGGCCTTAAGTAAAAAAACCAATATCACCCTTCCCGTTGCTATCTTAATTGGCGTCTTTTCCGTCATGACTCCCATCGGTATTTTATCGGGAACGAGCATAGGGACTTATGTTCAAGCAACAGAAGGAAAAATCATCACCGCAGGATTTAATGCTTTTGCCGCCGGAACTTTTCTTTATATGTCGACTTTACATCACATTAACCATCATCAACGCCTACATGAGGCAGAAAGCATGTCTGAATTTTTCTGCCTCTTGTTAGGGCTTTGTATTATGGCTGTTATTGCATTGTGGACTTAAATTAAGCCTAATTCTTTCACCGCATCCCGTTCTTGGCGCAATTCATCCAAGGTTAACTGAATTTTTTCTTTCCAAAAATCATTTTGCGGTAAATCCAAAATAACTTTTAACTGGCCTTTTTCCACGCGGCAAGGATAAGAGAAAATAAGACCCTCATCGACACCGTATTCGCCTTGTGAGCAACGGCCTACGGAAAAAGTTTCGCCGGGAACAGTATCGTGAGCTAAGTGATAAACACCACTTATCGCAGCATTCGCAGCAGAAGCAGCTGAAGATGCGCCGCGGGTTTTAATCACTTCTGCGCCGCGTTTTTGAACGATAGAAATAAAATCATTTTGTAGCCAATTTATATCAGTAATAACATCTGTTACAGGTTTATCATTTATTTTTGCATTATAAAAATCAGGATATTGAGTAGAAGAATGATTACCCCAAATGGTCATTTTAGTAATGGCTGTTACATCGACCTTTGCTTTTTTCGCAAGTTGTGTGCGCGCGCGTAATTCATCGAGTGAAGTCATCGCAAAAAATCGATCGCGCGGTACATCTTTGGCATTATTCATCGCGATCAAACAATTTGTATTACAAGGATTGCCAACCACAAAAACTCTTACATCATCCGCAGCATTATCATTGATAGCACGGCCTTGGGTTGTGAATATTTTACCGTTTATTTTTAAAAGATCGGATCGTTCCATGCCATCTTTACGAGGAACTGCGCCTACTAATACCGCCCAATTCACATCTCGCATGACTTCATTGACATCCGACGTACAAACAATATTTTTTAATAGCGGGAAAGCACAATCATCTAATTCCATGGCCACGCCTTTTAAGCTTTGCATGGCGGGTTCTAATTCTAATAACTGTAATTCTACATCCGTATCAGGCCCAAACATTTGCCCTGAGGCTACTCTGAAAACTAATGCATAACCAATCTGCCCTGCTGCCCCTGAAATGGCCACTTTTACTCGTTTTTTCATTGGATACTCCTTATAAAGATGCGGGTATTCTATCGCGATTTTGGGCAAGCTGCTATAATCCTGCCCCTATGATACCTTTAAGCCTATATATTCATCTGCCCTGGTGCGTTAGAAAATGCCCCTATTGCGACTTTAATTCCCATGAGGTACGTGGAGATAACCTGCCGGAAGAGCTTTATGTTGCTGCTTTATTAAAAGATTTGGATGAGCACCTGACCGATCGCCCTTTAGTCAGTATCTTTTTTGGCGGTGGAACGCCTAGTTTGTTTTCGCCAAACGCCATTGAAACACTTTTAACGGGTGTACATAAAAGGCTACGTCTTACTTCGGATATTGAAATCACCTTAGAAGCAAATCCTGGCACTGTGGATGAAGCAAGATTTAAAGGATTTAGACAAGCTGGTGTCAATCGCTTATCGATTGGCGTGCAAAGCTTACAAGATGAAAAATTAAAAGCTTTAGGTCGTATTCATAATCGTGACTATGCATTACGTGCAATCGATGCGGCTAAAAATGCTGGATTTGATAATTTTAATTTAGATTTCATGCATGGATTACCGAATCAATCGATTAGTGATGCCCTCTCTGATTTAAAAGATGCGTTAGCTTACGAACCCCCACATTTATCTTGGTATCAATTAACACTTGAGCCTAATACGGTATTCTATAAAAAACCTCCCACACTTCCTGTGGAAGATGTTTTATTTGACATACAAGATCAAGGGATCGATTTATTACAAAAAAATAATTTTATTCAATATGAAGTCTCGGCTTTTTCAAAATCCAATCGCGAATGTTTACATAATAAAAATTACTGGGAATTTGGCGATTATTTAGGAATAGGCGCAGGTGCTCACAGTAAAATCACGCATCAAAATTTAATTACACGTCATTGGTGCACTAAACAACCCTTAGATTATATCAACCCAGAAAAAAAATTCATCGCGGGCGAAAAAGTATTAACCCAAGAAGATATCCAATTTGAATTTATGTTAAATGCCCTGCGATTAATCCAAGGTGTCCCAGCAACATTATTTACTGAAAGAACAGGATTATCTCTTAATACGATTGAAACTATTTTAAGCAAAGCACGTGCTAAAAAATTATTACAAGAAGATAAAACAATTATCGCTGCAACCCCATTGGGACAGCGATTTTTAAATGAATTAATCGGAATGTTTTTAACATAAAAATTGGCCGCAGATAGGGTCTACTGCATGGTAAGAAATACCAAAAGAAATAAAGCTAATCTTTTGAACTTTTCCTCCGCCATTAATTTCCATATCCGTCAAATCTAACATTAAACTATCCGTTAAATTATAACTGACCCCTACAGCAATTAAGGGACGAATGGTCGTATAGTTTTGAGATTGACCGGTATTAACTAAACTAGAGGATAAGTTTTCTCTAAGTACAGCAATACCCGCTTTACCAAATACCCCGAAAACATCCCAAAATCTATAATTGGCTACCGCATCAAAATCTACTGCATATTCTTGGACACTGGCCCCATTAGGAATCTGCTTATCATAGGGGGATGGAGGTGAACCATACTTTGAGGGAGAAAAATAATTATAACCAATTTCTGCGCCAAAATGGGGTGTAAAAGTATCGCCCACATAAAATCTAAAACCCCCGCCGGTATTTGAAGGGCTGGAAAGTGTATTGGGTGGTACAGGAATTTTATCTCCTGTATTGGGATCAGTCGTATATAATTGCGTACTTTTATTATGAGTGTTAGAAAGACCTAATTGAGCTCCAACATAAAAGCCGGTGCCATCTGATTTAGCTTGCGCCAACCCAGTGAGGCCCAGTAATAGCGCAAAAATTCCAATTTTAATTCCACATCGCATATTCTTTTTCCTTATCCTTGGTTTAGGATGTTACCTTATTTTTTGCAAACTGTAACTCCCAAATCTTACGTCCATGCTTGATTCCGCGCTGCTCAAATTTAGTGATAATGGGGCGATGTTCGGAACGATCGGCAAATTGATTTTCGCCGACTAAGTTTATGATAGAAGTTGAGCTCGATAAGACTTTCATCATATGTTCTGCATAATGTTCCCAATCGGTCGCTAAATGTAAAATCCCATCAGACATTAAACGACTTGCTACTAATTCTATAAATTCTAATTGAATTAAGCGGCGCTTATGATGTTTACGCTTAGGCCAAGGATCGGGGAAAAATATTTGTATGCAGGCTAAACTATTTTCTGGAATACATTTTTCTAATACTTCGACAGCATCTGCATGATAAAGCCGAATATTATTTATTTTTCGCCTTTGCATACCTAATAAAACTGCACCAATGCCCGGCAAATAGGTTTCAACGCCAATGCAATTATATTCAGGGTGCTCTATAGCCATCGCCAGTAATGACTGGCCAGAACCAAAACCGATTTCTAAAATAGTCGGTGCGTTACGCGCAAACGTTTTTTCTAAATCGATTTTATTATTTTCAATCGCTAGACCAAATTGAGGCAAATTTTCTTCGTAAGCTAACCGTTGTGCTTCCGTCATACGGCCATCGCGCCGTACATAACTGCGGATTCTTCGGGGAAATTCTACTGATTTAAAATTCATAATTTATTATTTAACTCTGACTCTAAAGAGGGATCGATTAACTTTTCCAGTCGAGGGTCCCTAGGTGTAAAAAAACGTAGCAGCATATATTGCTTATATTCATGATAAGGTAAAGGGGCAAGAATCTCTAAGACTGCTAAAAGATCGATAATATCCTTCGCTAATTTTGCTTTCCTTTTGCGTTCTAATTTTTGTTCAAATTCTAACCACTCTTCTTCTTCCTCATACTCCTCATAGCGTTCTTCTTCTATTAATTGGGCCAGGGCCAAATACTGTAACTCTTTGAAACGCTTTAACTCTTCGTTTTTAGAATTAGAATAAGTCATATCAAAATACCCTCATATGAATTATAGGACTTCAGTTTAACCTATCAACCTTAAGGAAATCTTAAGAGTGGCTTATTAGAATGATCAATTCTTGTATACGTCTGAGCAATATCTCTGCACAAAATAAAAAAGAATAGGCGTAGACCTTGTCATTCTCTGCTAAAGAGTAAAGAGAGTCCTGAACCATCGATTTTAATAGATGAGCATCCGGCAAAGAAATATTAATACGTGTTTTAAAAGATTGCTCAAAAGAAGTCCCAATACTCTCCAATATTTTACAAACAGGCTCATGAAAATATTGAATCACTTTATCTTCTGAAAATATTTTTCTGGTTTCGGGAGAAGTTTCACAAGCAATCTGCATAAAATTAATACAGCGCGCTATTTCTCTTTCGCCAGTTAAAGATTCTTTAAAAGTGGATAACTTAAATAACTTCTTAAATGGCTCGCGAGCCGCATCAATCGCTAATTTTCTTTGCTCGATAAGAGACTTTATAATATTTTCATCCACACCCGCATAATCTTCGCCGGTTGTATTTAACAGCGTTTTACGATAATAAAGTCGTAAATGTCTAAAGGTTTTGGCTTGATTTTGTCTTAAATAAGTTCGAGCATGAAAAGGTAAAACAAACTGGGAAACTAGAGTCGCTATTAAAATACCAATACTAATTTCTAAGAATCTTTCCGCTGCTGTGGTTAAAGTAGGATTTTGGCCAATAAGAATTGCTGCTGCAGTAACCGCGCCTAAGGCTCCGGCATCCGTATAGCTAGAATGACCCGTTGCGAGATAACTAAATACCAATCCTGCAAAGGTGATGGTCAGGGCAACGGTTAAGGGTGAGGTGCCCAAAAAAGTAATAGCAAAAGCGGATAATATGGATCCTGCCAAGGTCCCCAAAAATCGCATATAAGATTTTTGTAGCATGCTACCGACGCTAATCTGGGCGCACATGACAACCAATATTGAAATAATAAGCCACTGATCAACATGGAATTTGATGAGTTTTGTGCAAACGAAACCGATGAGACAAGCAATCGCTGTTTTTAAACTATGAATCAGTCTATCCGGTTGCAGTTTTAGGGTCTTAAGTGTTAACAAAATAGCTCCGAAGATCCATTGAATAGTTCCATTTATAGCAGAAACTGCGCTATACTAAAACCTGCTAAAATTTTGGTTAATATTATTTCACATGGAGAATTAAAATATGTTAAAAAAATTAGTTTTTGGATTTAGCGCGCTAATTGCATTTGGTTTATGTGCCCCTGCTTTTGCTGATGACACAACGACCACCAGTTCTGATACTACCACTACAACAACCCAAGCTGCAGATCCAGCAACTACCAGTACCGATGCAGCGGCGACTACGACTAAAAAAACCACTACTGTTAAACATCACCACAGACACATTATGCATAAAAAACCATGTAACTGTGGTTGCAATCCTTGCCATAAGCATCATGTTACTCATCACCGTCATCACACTGCTAAGCCTAAAGCACCAGCAGCAGATGCGACTAAAACTTCTGATGCTTCTGATGCTACGAAAATGGATGATAGCTCTAAGACTGCAGATCAAGCTTCTGCTTCAACAGACGCTAATCAAACTAACTAAGTTAGTAGTCAACCTCTTAAAAACCGCCTTGGAATTCCTAGGCGGTTTTTTTATAGCCATAAATTAACCTGCAAGTGCTAACTCTACAGCTTCATGGTTTCGTTCAATAACTGTTAAATAAGCTCTTGCGGCTCCTTCTGGCTGTCTTATTCCCTGCTCCCATTTTTCTAGGGTACGCAAGCTAAAACCATAACGATTTGCAAAATCCTGGCGACTTAAATGTAGCTTTGTACGAATCGCTCTGACGTCAACTTGTTTTGGAATAATAACCTTATGTACTTTCACTTTAACTTTTTTACCCTTAGCATAGCTAAGAGCTTCTTTGGCACCCTTTAATATACTTTTACCTAATTTAGTCATGGATACCGCCTTTTAATATGCTTTCACTATCAAATTAATAATTTTCTTTAAATCTTGTTTTTCAATTAAGCTCAAATTTTCTTTTTGATTCTTTTTATATACCGTGAATAAAAATAATGGCAAATCTGAATTATGAAAATAATAAATAACCCGCACTCCTCCTCTTTTACCTTTGTGAGCTTCGGCTTGCCATCGTATCTTGCGAGCTCCTCCTGTGCCACGAATTAAATCACCGGCAAAAGGATTTTTTGCTATAAAATCAATAAATTCTCTCTTTGATTCCTCTTCCATACAAATGGAAGCACTTTTAATAAATTCTGAAGTTTCTACAACAGTTTGTAATATCATTAGTATATCCTAAATAAACCCCAATGGGGTAGTTTATTAATTTTATTATGCTTAAAACGAGGAGAATAAAATGATAGAACAACCAAAAGCTAAAAATGACTTATGCACTCATTTTTAATATAGCCTTCGACTCTTCTGAACTGACAGGCGTAATAGATAAGCGGTTGCCTCTTTTAGCAACGAGCATAGTTTGTAGCAGGGGATTTTGTTTTATTTCATCTAACGTAATCATGCTTGAGAATTTTTTCTGCCATTCAACATCTACCTGAAACCATACCGGACGATCTTGGTTAGGTTCAGGATATCCCGCTTTGACGACTTTCATTAAGCCTACAATGCCGGGTGGGTTTGCATTTGAATGATAGAAAAAAACTAGATCGCCGACTTTGATTTCATCACGTAGCATATTTCTGACTTGGTAATTCCTAACGCCATCCCAAGGTGCGGTTTTATGGGGACGGCGTGCTAGGTCATCGATGCTGAAAACCTTAGGTTCGGATTTAAAAAGCCAGTAACGGGTCATTATCTCTTCATGGCGTCAAAGAAGTCTTCGTTAGTCTTAGTGGATTTCAATCGATCGATTAAGAATTCAATCGCTGCTAATTCATCCATCGGTTGTAAGAGTTTACGTAAGATCCACATCTTTTGAATTTCTTCAGGGGTTGCCAATAATTCTTCACGGCGCGTGCCGGATTTATTGATGTTAACCGCAGGATAAATTCGGCGCTCGGCAATACGGCGATCCAAGTGGATTTCCATATTACCGGTACCTTTGAATTCTTCGTAAATCACATCATCCATTTTGGAACCGGTTTCAATTAACGCGGTTGCAATAATGGTTAAGCTGCCACCTTCTTCGATATTACGTGCAGCACCAAAGAAACGTTTTGGACGTTGTAATGCATTCGCATCCACACCACCGGTTAATACTTTTCCGGAGGCAGGAACTACCGTGTTATAAGCGCGCGCTAAACGAGTGATAGAATCTAAAAGAACGACAACATCGCGTTTATGTTCAACCAAACGTTTGGCTTTTTCAATGACCATTTCAGCCACTTGAACGTGACGATTAGCGGGTTCATCAAACGTACTAGCAATGACTTCGCCGCGTACAGAGCGTGTCATTTCGGTGACTTCTTCAGGACGTTCATCAATCAATAATACAATTAAATAACTATCCGGATGGTTTTGTGCGATAGAATGCGCAATGTTTTGCAACATCATGGTCTTACCGGCTTTAGGCGGCGATACAATCAAACCACGCTGGCCTTTTCCGATTGGCGCAATCAAATCAATCATTCTAGCGGTGATGTCTTCTGTGCTGCCATTGCCGCATTGTAAGACAAACCGTTCATTCGCAAATAAGGGGGTTAAGTTTTCGAATAATACTTTGTTCTTCGCATTTTCAGGCGCATCAAAATTAATACTGTCGACTTTTAATAAAGCAAAATAACGTTCGCCTTCTTTAGGGGGGCGAATTTTTCCCGCAATAGTGTCACCCGTTCTAAGATTAAACCGGCGAATTTGACTAGGGGAAACATAGATATCATCAGGTCCTGCAAGATAAGAACCTTCTGCAGAACGCAAAAATCCAAATCCATCTTGAAGTATTTCTAAAACGCCATCTCCGCAAATATCTTCGCCGCGTTTCGCGTGCGCTTTTAAAATGGCAAAAATAATGTCTTGTTTGCGCGAACGAGCCATGTTTTCTAAGCCATATTCGTCGGCCAATACAACGAGATCCGCCGCTGGTTTTTTCTTAAGTTCAGTAAGATTCATAGTGATATTTAAACCCATTATAGAGAGTTGAAAAGTGTGAATAAATCGATAGGTATTTACGAAAGAGGTTATCTTTACTCGGCGAAAAATAACATTAAATTCTAAAAAGATCCAGCCTTTTTTAAAAAAAGGCTGGGTTTTTCTTTTTATTCGATATGAGTATCAATAAATTTCAGTAAATCCGTTTTTGAAAGCAATCCTACTTGTGTTGCTTTAACTTCTCCGCCCTTAAACAATATTAACGTTGGAATCCCTCGAACGCCAAATTTTGGCGGGGTCGCTGGATTATGATCCACATCCAATTTAACAATCTTAACTTTTCCTGCATACTCTTTGGATAGATCTTCCAAAATAGGTGCTATTGCCTTACAAGGACCGCACCATTGCGCCCAAAAATCGACTAATACGGGCTGCTGTGATTGAACAACTTCATCTTCGAATGTACCGTCACTAATTGCTAAAATATGATTACTCATAGTTAAAATATACCTTTTAAGTTGTACTACTAAGGATAAGCATTTTACACCTTTTCGCTATCTAGAAACAACCGGGGTAGAGGCCCCGATTGACCCGCCAAAGAGGCCGCAAACGGCTTTTTTAACCCACCTAAGATATCCATCCCTACCATGCCGCATTGTCTCAACACCCCTAAAGGGGCAAGATCCGTAGAAAAAAGTGAGGTTAAATAATGAGATACGCGCGTATTTAACTTTTGCGAAAAAGAGTCTGAGTTAAATTCTTGAAGATAAATCTGATCCAGAGGTTTTTCAGTGAATAATTGGGCCAATAAGGCGACTTCATATAAAGCCAAATTTAAGCCTTGGGCAGCCAGTGGATGCAAAGTACGCGCCGCATTGCCAATTAATAATACCCTATCGTTTGGGGGTTGATTGGCTTTGATAAATTGCAAAGGATAGGTCGCACGTTTTCCTAACCCCTTAAATCGCCCTAATCTAAAACCAAATTCTCTTTGCAATTCACTTAAAAAAGCTTCGTCACTTAATTGACCCAAAGCGGCTATTTTTTCATTGCTTGCCGTCCAAATAGTTGCAACTTTTTCACCCTTTAGCGGCAACATAGCAAGAACACCTTCTTTCAAAAAGCGTTCATAAGCAATATTTTTATGCTCTCTAGATAAAATAGTCTCAGTAACCAAAGCGGTTTGTTTATAATCGTGTTTCTCGGTTGGAATCTTTAATAATTCACGAACCGTAGAATGACTGCCATCCGCCGCAATCACAAATTGCGCCTGTATGACTTCACCCGTATCAAAAACTAAATTAACACTTTCTTTCGTTTGACTTAATTCTGTTAAACGCAGCTGTTTATAGTGAGTCGCTAACACGGCATTAATATTTTTAGCGGGAACCACATAACCTAAGGCAGGTAAATTTAATTCCTCCGCACGAATACGGGTAGAACCAAAACGTCCTTGCGTTGATGCATGCACGGTTTGAATTTTGCCCGCATAAGGTTTTAACTCATCCCATACATTAAGATTTTTAAAAAAACAAACGCTACCGTAATTTAAAGCAATCAAACGATGATCTTCAGGTTTTTCTATGGGACTTGAATCAATTAAAGCGATACTTAAAGGTAAAGTACTGAGAGCGCGGGCGAGTGAAGCTCCCACCATTCCGCCCCCAATAATCACCACATCAAACTTTTGCATTAACTTATTTTTTTCCCATCAAACTTTCAATTTCAGCCATTTTCTTAGGCGCTTTATGCGTTAATACTTCGGGTCCATTTTTGGTTACCAAAATATCATCTTCAATACGAACACCTATATTATGCCAACGCTTGGCTAAGCCTTTTATATCAGCAGATAAATAAAGTCCTGGTTCAACAGTCAAGGTCATTCCAGGTTCAAGCACACGCCATTTTCCATTAACTTTATAACGTCCCACATCGTGCACATCTAAACCTAGCCAATGTCCTGCTTTATGCATATAAAAAGGCGCGTAGGCGCGCGTTTCAATCAATGAACTGATATCGCCTTTTAAAATTTTTAAATCTTTCAACCCTTGCACCAAAATCTTCAGCGCAATTTCATGATAAGTAGCAGAAGAGGCGCCGGGTTTTACCGCTTTAATGGCCGCCATTTGTGCTTCTAGAACGATGTCATAGACAGCGCTTTGTTCGGGTGAAAATTTTCCATTCGCTGGAAATGTTCGGGTGACATCAGATGCATAATTTTGATATTCACAACCGGCGTCAATTAAAACAAGCTCGCCATTATTGATCACTTGATCATTTTGCGTGTAATGCAAAATACAGGTATTTTCTCCACTTCCAACAATAGGCGTATAAGCTTGAAAACGCCCGCCATTACGCTGACACTCATAGACAAATTCAGCTTCTAGTTGATATTCATTGATCCCCGGTTTACAAAATTGCATCGCACGAATATGAGCATTCGCAGTAATGTCTGCAGCTTTTCGCATCAATGTAATTTCCGCAGGGGTTTTAATCAAACGCATATCATGCAATATGGGTGCAATATCAATAAAAGCTGGATAGGATTGTCTTTTTCTACGAACACTATTTACTGTATTTAATAACAAATTATCAAAACGTTTATTAATACCCAATGAATAATAAATTTCTTGGCGATTATCTAATAGCTCCGGTAATTTTGCTTTAAGTTCTTTGATGGGAAAGGATTGATCTGCGCCATAAAAACTACAGGCTTTATCTTGTCCCGCTCGCAAACCCGTCCAAATTTCTTCCGCACGATTCTTGGGACGATTAAATAAAACAAACTCGCCTGCTTTTCGTTTCGGTAAAAAAACCGCAACCGCCTCTGGCTCGTCAAATCCGGTTAAATAATAAAAATCGCTCTGTTGACGATAAGCATGCTCGCAATCACTGTTGCGATGAGAAATAGGCGCCGCTGAGACAATCAATATGCCACTCGAGCCAATTTGTCGCATTAATTGTTTGCGACGTTTTGCAAACTCATCCTTCATAAAAACCTCATTTTTTTAATAATTAATGCAATAAATTATTTTCTTCGGACTGATCCCCTTCATGAGATTCAGACTTAAGCTCCTGAAAAATCATTAACACATTAAGCCTAACATGCTCTGCTAATTCAAAATAGGCTGATTCTTCTTCATCATTTTTAGCAATATCGCCAAAACCGACTTGCGCTATTTCAACAATATCCGTCAATGCGTCGGTCACATCACTGGGCTCACGATTCGTAATAGGCACATGCCACTGCGAAAGCCCTGCTAAAAATCCCTGACACCATAAACCTAAGGCTTCGGTGCGCTGATTAATATCTTCAGAATCATCGGGTAAAACTAAGTTAAATTCAAACGAAAATTGAAACAGTAAGTGATAACTAATTTCATATAATTGCTCAAGCTGAGACAAGTCTTTGGGAATTTTCGATTTCTTATCGAATACTATTTGTTTCCAGAGATCTTTTTCAGGGGCACCCGTCTCGCCGCAAACAAGACCGCAAAAAAGCCCATGAATTTGGGCAGCATCAAATTGAATAGACGCTTTATCCAAAGCGTCAGTTATAGACTTATAACTCGGTAAAGAAAGAATATTGGTCATGGTACCCTAGCCTAAAAATCGCATATTATCAGGTATTCTTCAGCCCGTCATCTTGCTAAACTTAGCGTTTTGGATTTTATGAGGATCACCATGCGACTTTCAGCCATTGCAGCTTTATCAGAAAACCAAGTCATAGGAGATGACAATACTTTACCTTGGCATATACCCGCAGACTTACAACATTTTAAAAACCTAACCAAAGGCAAACCCATCGTCATGGGCCGAAAAACTCATGAGTCCATAGGCGGGGCTCTACCCAACCGTCGTAATATTATTCTTAGCCGAGCTAAAGATTTTGAAGCGCCGGGCTGCGAAGTATTCCAGTCTATTGATGAAGCGCTTTTGGCTTTAAAAGATTCCGATGAGGTTTTTATTATAGGTGGCGAGCAAATTTATCAAGAGCTCTTACCCTTTATAGATACTTTGTATCTCACTATTGTTCATGAAACTTTTGATGGCGATGCTTTTTTCCCAGAAATTGACCCGAGCGAGTGGAAAGAAATCTCCCGCGAAAAACATTTGGCGGATGATAAAAATCCGTATGATTATAGTTTTGTGACCTTAGTCAGAAACTAAATCTTAGAGTATGCAACAATTTGAATTCGACATTGCTGCGTCTGGCACAATGGAAGGAGGCAAAGGAGTTGTCTCATGCGTCGTTAAGCGATTAAAGAATCCGACCGGATTTTTTGCGTAATCAAAAACAATGCTCTGCATATCATCAACGAGCTTATCCTGCAGAACTTCACTGAGTGTTTTTCCTAATTCCTCATTAGGATCACATTTAGGGCATTGAACTATTTTTAATTGTTTTGCATTTTCATCAAAAATCAGTAGCTTGCCACTTGCATGACTATCCAGATATTTTCCACTGAGATGAAGAACCACTGCTCTTGCTTCTAGATATTCATGCAAAGTTAAATCGTGTACGTTTAAAATAAGATGCCAATCAAAGTCATAACCTTCTAATGCGACCAAGTCTTGGTTAAAAATAGAAAAAGCACGGCAAGTTTTAGGATTAGTACGCCGAAAAACGTGTTTATGCTGAGTTGGCACTACCTTAGCATAATTGACTTCCCTCAAGGTATTATCCTTAAGAGTAATTTTGCCAAATTTTTTACTAGCATTATCTTCATAAACCGCAATCACTTCATCATGGACTGTCCCCAAGATAAAACCACAGACATAGGGTGCAGGAGCAACCATCTTCAGCGTGGGAGTATCTTTTTTATAAATCGAAAAGCCTTGCTCTGTGGCAACCACTAGTTTTTTTGTCTCTGAACCAAAACACATTTTCTTTAGCGTTAGATTAGGATCATTAAGTCCTGTTGTTTTTAATAAATTAAATCCTTCAATCGACATTTGATTTAATAAAGGTAAGTCACTTGCTTCTTTAAAATTTTTTTTCAAACTTTTTAAAAAACGAGGGTCATTATAAGCTTTTAAACAAATCGCTAAAGCATTAGCATTTAAGACGCTTATTTTATCTTTATGAAATCGTGATGAAAGGCAATAAAAAAATTCACAGTTTATTAAGTCTTTGGATTTAAAAGCATAACTCGATTCACAAGTGGTTAACTTTGGATTCCTAACTTCAGCATAATACTTATTGCCTCTTACGCCAAAAACCAAAATTTTGCCTGAATCTAAAAAAAAGCCGGCCTTAAAGCCTTCAATCTGCTCTTCACCAATGACTTCGATCGTAGGTTTTTCTTCAATAATTTCTCTTAATGATAATTCTTTTTCTTCTCGTTGCATGACTCTTCTCTCGTTTTGTTAGCATTGAATACTAAATATTTTTTTATCTTCTAATCGCATCGCCGTTAAACAAAATCCCCACACACATCCCGTATCTAACGCATAAACATTCTCTGTATCCGTTTTACCGCTCAACGCTGCCCAATGACCAAAAATAATTTTGTCATTAGCTGTTTTGCGATTAGGCACTTTAAACCAAGGAATTAAATCCGGATTTGAATCTCTAGTGCCTTTTTCATCTAAATTTAAACGGCCTGTTTCGTCACAAAATCGCACTCGGGTAAAATAATTGGTTATACAACGCAATCTATCCCAGCCGGTTAATGTTGGATCCCATAAATCCGGTTTATTGCCATACATATGTTTAAAAAAATCAGCCGCAGTGTCTTTGTTCTGAATGACAACTTCAACTTCTTTTGCTAATTTCTGCGCTGTGTTTATATCCCAATCTGGAGCTACTCCTGCGTGGACCATAACATAACCTTGATCTTTAATGAGCAAAGGCTGGTGCGTTAACCAATCTAATAATTCCTGACGATCAGGCGCTTCTAAAATGGGCTGTAGACTTTCTTCTGATAAACCCGCATGTGCAAGTGCGAGCAGATGCAAATCATGATTACCCAATACTATAAGATGTTTTTTGCCTAATTGTTTAATAAATCTTAAGGCTTCTAAAGATTGCGGGCCGCGATTCACCAAATCACCGGTAAACCATAAAGTATCTTTTTCAGGATTAAATTCTATTTTTTCTAACAGTTTTTTTAAAGGAGATAAACAGCCTTGAATGTCACCAATTGCATAAGTTGCCATTTAGCTCTCCTTGCTATTACTAATTTTTACAAAATCTTCTACGGATAATTTTTCTGCGCGCAATTCTGGATTTATTTTTAAATTTTTCCAATCCTCATCGCTGACTAATTTTTTTAAACTATTACGTAAAGTTTTTCGTCGTTGTGAAAACGCTTGTTTGACAACTTCTGCAAAATGAGCATAATTTTTTGCAACATGCGGCAATTTTTCATAAGGCACTAAACGCACAATAGTTGAAGTCACTTGGGGTGGCGGATTAAATGCATCAGGAGACACATCAAATAAAGCTTCAACTAAACAATGGTATTGAACCATCACACTTAAGCGACCGTAATCATCAGCATCAACCGCTGCTGCCATTCGCTCAACAACTTCTTTTTGTAACATAAAAATCATATCTGAAATAATAGAAGCATAACCAATTAAATGAAAAATAAGCGGTGTGGATATATTATATGGCAAATTACCAACAATGCGTAAAGAATGGGGTTTTTGGCTTAAGGATGAAAAATCAAATTGCAAAGCGTCTTGCTCATAAATAGTCAGCTTATCTTCGGCTTTATTTTTTAAAAATAAAACTAAATCACGATCAATTTCAATCACATCTAATTTATCAATTTTTTTTAAAAGAGGAAAAGTTAAGGCCCCAAGTCCGGGGCCTATTTCAATTAAGTGATCACTCAATTTTGGTGAGATCGTTTCTACAATGCGCTGAATAACGCTCTGATCACGTAAAAAATTTTGGCCAAAGCGTTTACGCGGTTTATGCATTTTTGTGGTGCGCGGGACCAAATCCTTGGGCGGCCGCTTTGGCAAACCAGGATTTCGCTTGGGCTTTATCCGCCGGAGTACCAATTCCATTTTGATACATCAAACCTAAATTATATTGCGCGCTGGCTAATCCATGGACAGCTGCTTTTTTATACCAGCTGAAAGCCTCTTGCTGATTAGGGCTTACTCCAAGACCTGCCAAATACATATAACCTAATTCATTTTCAGCATAAGGATTATTGGAAGAGGCGGATTGAGATAACCAATGGTGCGCACTAGAATAATTTATGGGTGTTCCTTGACCTAATAGATAACGCATTCCGGTACGATATTGACCCTCAGGATCCCCGGTATTTTCTGCCATCTGATAACGTTGTCCCATAGGTGCGCTAGTCTCCTGTTGACTCATGATCGTGGGGACATCGCTAGGGCCTGACTCTGAGGCACAAGCCGTCAACAACAAACAGAAACTCATCGCCAATAAATGTTTTAACTTCATGTGATAACCTCTTTCCTATATAATTTCCACAAGTTTGTAACCGTATTTTAGAAAAGATTTAATCATTAAGATAGGAAAAAAATTGATTTCACCACTTCTAACTGATTTTTATCAATTAACCATGGCTTGTGGCTATTGGAAACTCGGGCTACATGAACGCGAAGCGGTGTTTCATCTGATTTATCGCAAACATCCTTTTAAGGGAAATTATGCGATTGCGTGTGGCTTGGGCTCAGTCATTGAATTTTTAAATCAGTGGAAGTTTGAAAAAAGCGATTTAGACTATTTACGCAGTTTACGTACCCCGGAAGGAATTGCTTTTTTTCCCGATGAATTCTTAGATTATCTTCAAAACTTGCGTTTTACGGGTGATATTGATGCGATTCCTGAAGGAACTATCGCTTTTACTCAAGAACCGCTGATGCGCATAAAAGCGCCTTTAATTCAGGGACAGTTACTAGAGTCGGCCCTGTTAAATATTATTAATTTTCAAACACTTATCGCAACAAAAGCCACTCGAGTTTGCAAAGCTGCGAGTCCCGATCCAGTATTTGAATTTGGTTTACGCAGAGCACAAGGGCCTGATGGGGCACTTTCAGCCAGTCGCGCAGCTTACATCGGTGGCTGCGTTGCAACCTCTAATGTCTTAGCAGGGAAACTTTATGATATTCCTGTCCGTGGCACACACGCGCATAGCTGGGTCACCGCATTCCCTGATGAAAGAACCGCTTTTTCAGCTTACGCAAAAGTGATGCCTTCCAATTGCACTTTGTTAGTGGATACCTTTAATACTATCGAAGGGGTTAAACATGCGATTGAAACGGGGAAAAAATTACGCCAAGAAGGCCATGAATTATTAGGCATTCGATTGGATTCTGGTGATATCGCAGCTTTGAGTATTAATGCACGACAACTTTTAGATGCTGCGGGTTTTACAAAGACAAAAATCATCGCCAGTAATTCTCTCGATGAATATGTGATCCAAAAAATGAAACAACAAGGTTGCAAAATTGATATTTGGGGAGCAGGAACTAATTTAGTCACGGCTTATGATCATCCCGCTCTCGATGGCGTTTATAAACTCTCAGCCTTACGAGACGATAAAGGAAAATGGGTTTACAAACTTAAATTATCCGAACAAGCAGCAAAAATTTCTAATCCTGGCATTCATCAAATCCGTCGTTATTTTTCTAAAGATAAAGCTATACTCGATGTTATCTATGATATTGAATCGGGAATTTCAGACCCCGTAATAGAGTACGATCACTGTATGGATTTATTAGTGCCTATTTTTAAAAATGGCAAAATTATTTATTCCCCAGAATCTATTCATCAGATTCGAGAAAAAACACTGCATGAAGTGACAAAATTTACTAAAGATTATCCCGAAGATACTTACCCATTAGAGTTAGATAAAAAATTACAGAAGATAAAACAAGAATTAATCCGGTTGCTCCAAACTTAGCACACCCGCATTATAATCATAAGCAAATAACTCGGCATAACGACCCCACTCAATCACTGTACTTAACACACGCTCGGCTTCTTTTTCTGTTAAGTAATCTTCTAATAATGATAAATATTGTTCTTCTAACGCTCTATGTCTTGGATGGCGAATCAATTGATCATAAATATAACGCGCTAAAGGCACACATTTTTTTAATTGTTCCATAAATAATTTTTTACGCGCTAAGATATCCGCTTCAACAAACGCAATTCCTGCATCCGTTATGGTGATATCCCCTTTGGATACTTTTGCAAAATGCAGAATTTCTAAAAGTTCAGTTAAGGGGAATAAATCATCGATATTCAATCGTAAAGTATCCGCAACATCGGGTAGATCCATTTTGCCATTATGTTCGGGCAAATTAAGCGTTTCCAATAAACCGGTAATTTCAGCGACACTCGCATCAGGTAAACGATAGCCAATATCAATAGGCGGATGACCTTCAGTCGCCCCCGTATCTTGGGGTGCGGTAGTCATTAAAGTATAAACTCGATCCACTTGATTACGAAAACGCGGATCTAAATCACTGCGCGGATGAGGAACTGTCACTTTTAATTCAGCGCGTATAGCCCCTGGATTACTGCTAAAAATTAAAATTCTATCGGCTAAAAATACCGCTTCTTCAATATTATGCGTAACAAATATAATGCCATTTAAACCTGTTTTTTTAGATTGCCATAAATCCAATAAATCATTTTTTAAATTGTCAGCGGTTAAAACATCCAACGCTGAAAAGGGTTCATCCATTAATAAAATATCAGGATTTACCACCATCGCTCGTGCAAATCCAACCCGTTGTCGCATACCGCCGGATAATTCTTTGGGAAAAGCAGACTCGAATCCATCTAAACCAATCATATCAATCGCTTTGATAGCTCTTGCACGTCTTTCATCACTGCTAATTCCTAAGGCTTCTAAGCCTAATTCTACATTTTGTAATACCGTTAACCACGGCATTAAAGCAAAATTTTGGAATACCATCGAAAGACCGCGCGCAGGACCCGTAACGTTTTTTCCACGGTAATAAACTTTACCGGATGTAGGCTGCATTAATCCCGCGATAATACGCAATAACGTCGACTTACCCGAACCTGACTTTCCTAAAATCGCAATAATTTCGCCTTCATACATCCGAAAATCTACGTTTTCGAGCACGCG
>JABDEM010000006.1:18503-56620 GCA_013287085.1 Gammaproteobacteria bacterium | reverse complement strand
ACACGGGAGAAACAGCGCCTATTACGGTAAATGGCCGTCCTATCGCTATTCGAAAGAAAGTCGGGAAATATATTTGGTTCGATTTTCAAGCCCTTTGTAGCGTTCCTCGTAGTCAGCATGACTATCTTGAGATTGCTAAGCAATATAAAACCGTTTTTATCAGTGATATTCCTATTATCCCAGAGCAAGATCGGGATAAAATTGCCTTGTTTATTAGCTTGATTGATGTATTCTATGATGCACGCATTCGAATCGTTATTTCCGCAGCGGACAGTATAGAAAAACTTTATAATCGCGGCTACATGATCCTAGAATATGAACGGACTCATTCTAGATTACAGCAAATGCAATCCATGGAATATTTTGCCGGTGAAATTGATCACCTTACTACACATAGATAATAAATAATTATGCCTAAATTACATTCTATTTCATTGAAAACTAAACTAGCCTTAGTGATTACTATAGTATTATGGGCATCCGCTTTTCCCGGTATTCGGGCCGGTTTAGAAGGTTATTCTCCCGGAGGACTCGCTTTAATCCGTTTTTTAATTGCCTCGGTTTGTATGTATTTTATTTCAATAAGCCGAAGGAAAAAGGCTATCCCTTTAAAAGATGCGCTGAGCATCTTATTAATGGGGGCAGTGACCATTGGGACTTATCATATCGCTTTAAATTATGGGGAATTAAGTGTCCCTGCGGGAGTGGCGAGTTTCATTGTGGGTTTATCTCCAGTATTTACAGTTATTTTAGCCGGTACTTTTTTAAAAGAGTCTATTTCGCTTAAAGGCATTTTTGGTATTATTATTTGCGTATTAGGCGTTGGGATGATGACGCTACATTTAAAATCAGGGGAAGAGTTTAGTATCCGATCAGGGTTACTGTGTGTATTACTATCAGCCATCATGTCAGCCTGTTATAACGTTCTGCAAAAGCCTTTTTTAAAGAAACATCATGCGATTGATGTGACAGCCTATGTTATGTACGGCAGCACGATATTTTTATTAATGTTTATCCCGGATCTGCGTCATGACTTAACGCAAGCGCCATTAAAAGCAACCATTGCCGCAGTCTATTTGGGGATTTTCCCCGCAGCGATTGCTTATCTCACCTGGTCTTATGCTTTATCTGAAATTCCTGCCAGCCGTGCTTCGATTACTATGTATTTTTTACCTATAGTAGCTACTTTTATCGGTTGGATCTGGTTAGGCGAAGTTCCTACAACTTTATCGTTTTTTGGTGGTTTAGTGGTTCTCTTAGGCGTTTGGTTTGTGAATCATTCTTATCGTTCGTTGGATAAAATTAAATAATCTGTGTTAAGATCACCCACAGGAGTTTGTTTTTAATAAGGACAACTATGCAATCTATAAGATCTCGGTTATCGCTGATTTCTATTCCACTGTTAACGCTCTATATCTTATACTTTATTTCAGGCTGTTCTGCGCTCATTTATCAAGTGATTTGGCAGCGCATGCTATTTACTTTTTTTGGTGTAGATCTAACCTCTATTACTATCATAGTCTCCGTGTTTATGTTCGGGCTTGGAATTGGGGGTATAGGTGGTGGTTTGATTGCAGATAGAATGCAAAACCGACTTTTAATGTTGTATATGATCATTGAATTCGCTATCGCTGGGTTTGGTTTTTTGAGTCCTTATATTTTTCAATTGTTTGCTACTATAACTTCAAGTAGTAGTGAAGCGGTTACTGCTATTTTAAGCTTTCTACTTTTAGCTTTTCCGACCATTTTGATGGGCGCTACTTTCCCCATTCTGGTCACCCATGTAAACAAAATTCATCAAAATATCGGGCATTCTGTAGGCGGTTTATATTTTGCCAATACCTTAGGTGGCGCTTATGGCGCTTATTTATCAGGATTTGTATTACTTTATGGGATGGATTTAGTGGGAGCAATCAATATAGCAGCTAATCTTAATGTCATGGTCGCCTTAACAGCACTGTTGATGTTTAGGAGGCAAAAATGATGATTTATTTTGCTTGGTTGCTCTCTTTTTCTATGGGTTTTTTATCGTTAAGCCAAGAAATTCTTTGGATACGATTATTTGGGTTCACGAATCATTCTATGCCCCAAGCTTTTGCTTTCGTGCTGATTGTTTTTTTATTGGGTATAGCTTTTGGTGCGGCCAGTGGGAAAAAAGCTTGCACCAAAGAATGGGCCTTATGGAAAATCAGCGGAACCATTCTTTTGGTAGCCAGTTTCTTTGATTTAATGAGCCCCTGGATTTATTCTGCTTTTGCTCAAACTAGTTCCCAAGTCTTTTGTGGCGGTTTATTAATTTTTATTACGGCTTTTTTGAAATCCATGTTATTTCCTATCGCGCACTATATGGGGGCAGATTCAGCCGGTTCAAAAGTAGGACGTGCTGTATCAAGAGTCTATGTAGCCAATATTGCGGGCGCCACTTTAGGACCTATTTTTACCAGTGTTTTATTATTAAATATATTGACCACACAACAATGTTTTGCTTTTTATGCAACTCTAGCATTTTTACTAGGTCTTAGTTGTTTGCGAGTGAATGCTCCTTTTAATCAGCGCAAATTAATGGGCGCAAGCGTTACTGCTATAATAATGCTAGGCGTTGTTTTAACGATTGAACCCTCGGGGCTCATTAAAGATGTTGCCGTGAGAGCGGGTGAACCTACGCAAGTCGTCGAAAATTCCCAAGGTATTATCGTAATTTATAAAAATCCTGCTATTATTAATAACAAAGAGCAGGGCGATATTGTTTATGGCGGTAATGTTTATGATGGCCGTACTAATTTAGATCCTGCGATTAATTCAAACGGCATCAACAGAATTCTAGTTTTATCCGCCTTACACGATAAACCCGAGCATGTATTAATGATCGGATTATCCATTGGTTCGTGGTTAAAATTAATGACGGGTTTCCCGCACGTAAAATCTATAGATGTGATTGAAATCAACCCAGGTTATCTCAAAGCCATGCAAGCTTACCCTAAAATATTGAGTGCTTTATCAGACCCACGCGTTCACTTACACATAGATGACGGCAGAAGATGGCTAAGAACGCATCCTGATAATCGTTATGATCTAGTCGTCATGAATACCACTTATTTCTGGCGAGCTTATACTACTAATTTGTTATCTAAAGAGTTTTTATCTTTAGTCAAATTACACATGAACCCACGCGCGATTTTTACTTACAATACCACAGGTTCTCCCAACGCATTTAAAACCGCAACAACGCTTTTTAAATACGCTTATCTCTATGAAAACTTTGTGATCGCTGCAGATTTTGATTGGCGCAAGAAAATGCATTCAGAAGGCGCCGCCAGTAAATTAGCGGCTATTCGCTTAGATAATAAGCCTTTATTTAAACCCGGCAGCAGTAAAATCATTAATGGCTTTCTAACCGAACCTTTGGGTTCTATCCAAACCGTAGAGTCACTAATGCCGCCTAGATATAAATATTATAATAACCAACTAGAAACCGTAACGGATAGGAATTTGATTACGGAGTATCGGTATAGTGAGCATAGGTTATAGTTTAGAATGCTCCGCAATAACTTCAGCCACGCAAGAGGTTAAGTTCTTCCCCATTTCAATATGCAAAAATTCATTCGGGCCATGTGCGTTTGAATTGGGTCCTAAAACCCCTGTAATTAAAAATTGTGCTTTAGGAAATTTTTCTCCCAACATACCCATAAATGGAATAGAACCCCCTTCACCCATACGCACCGATTCTTTGCCAAAATAATTTTTCGAAGCGGTATTAATAATTTTATTAAGTGCTGAACTTTCTTTGGGTGCATTCCAGCCGCTACCGGCTTCTTTAATATCAAAAGTTATTTTTGCATTAAAAGGTGGATTTCTTTCTAAGGTTTTTTTCAAGAGTTCAGCGGCTTTATTAGCATCCGTCGTTGGCGCTAAACGCATCGATAATTTTACTTTAAGCCACGGGATAGTCACATTGCCGGCATTATTAGGATTAGGTAATCCTTCGCAAGCAACAATCGATAAAGCAGGGCGCCACGTGCGATTTAAAATTAATTCTGCGGGATCATTAGAAACAGGTTGTACGTTTTCACAAAAAGGATAACCAAAATGAAGCTCATGTCCTATGACATCAGCCATTTGATTCACTTGTGAAACTCGTTCGTCGGGAATTATTACAAATAAATCGTCTAGTAGAATTTTTCCATCTGTCTCGCTTTCGATACGGCTTAATAGTTGGCGTAAAATAATAAAACAAGAAGGAACCACACCGCTGCCTGTGCCAGAATGTACGCCTTGTTTTAAGACATCAATATTAAGTACCCCACCGGTCATACCGCGTAAAGAAGTCGTTAACCATAATTGATCATAGTTACCGCAGCCTGAATCCAGACAAATAATTAAACTAGGCTCACCAATTCTTTTTTCTAGCGCATTAATATAAAAGGGTAGATCGTAGCTACCGCTTTCTTCGCAGGCTTCAATTAAAATAACACAGCGTGCATGGGGAATTTTTTGTGCCTGAATAGATTTAATCGCAGCGAATGAAGCAAAAATCGCATAGCCATCATCAGCACCTCCACGGCCATAAAGTTTCCCGTCTTTTAAAACAGGTTTCCAGGGCGCTAAATCTGCATCCCAGCCGGACATTTCGGGTTGTTTATCTAAGTGTCCATATAACAAAATGGTATCGTCTGTTTGGCCTGGGATTTCAATAAAAATAACAGGGGTTCTGTTTTCTAATTCTATGACTTCAAGTTTCATACCGGGGATCGCATTTTTTTGGCACCAATCGGTCATAAGCTTAACGGCTTTATCCATGTGGCCATTCGCTTTCCAATCTTTATCAAATGCGGGGGATTTATTGGGGATTTTAATATAATCCACTAAAGCGGGAATAATAGACTTATCCCAGACTTCATTAACGAATTTTTTATTTTGGTCGATATTAATCATAGTAATCCTTTTCTAAAAGTGCATTGTATGATGATTGTGATATTATTTAAAGAAGTGGTTTAAAAGGAGTTTGATTAATGACTACGCTACATTTGCTAGGATATGCATCGGGTGTGGCTGCCGCTCTGGATAGTTGTGCTGATGGCCCTAAAACACTTCAACAATCTCCTTATTTAGCTGATTTAGCCAATCATGGAATCGAAACCCATTGGGAGCTCATGCTAGAACCTAAAGAGGGGCTTGCTAAAAAAGAGCAAGTGCAATATTTGTGCAAAGAATTAGCACAACGAGTAGATCAATTAGTCAAGGCCAAGAAATTTTTTGCGGTAATTGGCGGTGATCATTCTTCAGCTATTGGGACTTGGAGTGGGGCATCCCATGCCTGCAAAGAGCAGGGTCCTTTGGGTTTGATTTGGATCGATGCTCATATGGACAGCAACACCCCTGAAACTTCCCCTACCGGTAATATTCACGGCATGCCTTTAGCCTGTCTTTTAGGGCAAGGCGATATAAAATTGGCGCCACCTTTGAATCCAAACCATGTTTGCTTAATCGGAGTACGTGATTATGGTGCAGGAGAAGCAGAATTATTAAAACGCTTAAAAGTAAGAGTTTTTTATATGGATGAAGTCAAAGAACGCGGGCTTAAAGTTGTCATGCAAGAAGCCTTAAGAATTGTAGCGCATGACACTGCTCATTTTGGCATCAGTATTGATATTGATGGATTGGATCCAGAAGATGCCCCGGGCACAGGAATACGATTACCGGGTGGAATTTTTGCGAAAGAACTTTTTGAAGTCTTAAAGCCTTTAGCGAAAAATCCCAAATTAATAGGCATTGAAATTGCCGAATTTAATCCGCATCAAGACATCGAGAAAAAAACAGAAAAACTCATCCCAGAGCTTATATTAGCGCTCACAAAAGAGTATAGTTAGCGAAAAAATAGGAATTAGAATGAACGATAGAATCCATGAGTTATTAGGTTTTTGGTTTGGCGATTTAGGCCATGCTGATCTCCCATCCAGTGATCGCACCAACCTTTGGTTTGGCGAGCAAGAAGGTTTAAAAAAAGATTTAATAGAAAAATTTAAATCCGATTACGATGATGCTATTGCGAATAATTTAGCGGAATGGGTAGAGCATCCCCGTGGCAGATTAGCGCTGATTATTTTATTAGATCAAGTCTCGCGCTGTTTACATAGAGATTCACCACAAGCTTTTTCGCATGATAAATATGCCCAACAACTTTGTATCGAAGGTTTAAAAGCAGAACTAGATCATCCACTGACCTTAATCGAACGCGTGTTCTTTTACATGCCTTTAGTGCATTCAGAAGATATGGAATTACAAGAGCAATCCATACGCTTATTTCAACAACTAGCAACTCTTTCTATGCCTGAGACTACGCAAGTTTATCAATTGTTTTTAGCCTATGCATATGCACATTATCGTGTGATTAAAGAGTTCGGTCGTTTCCCACAGCGTAATGCGATTTTAGGTCGTGAATCAACCGATGCTGAAAAGAACTTTTTAAGAAGCGCATAACTCAATGAAAAATAGCAAATAATTCTCTTAATATTTCCTTAAGCTTGGCTCGATATAATAATCCTAATCCTATAAAGAGGGCAGAATTATGCAGCACATTAAAAAGCAAGCAATCAAATTAATTCATGAAGAATTAAAACAATTAGCCAATGATGAAATCAAGGCAATTCTTGCTGGAAATGAAATGCATGTGTTAGTTAATTGTAATTTTGATGAAGATAATTTTGAAGAAGAATTAAGATTAGTTAATACGCAATTACGTGATAAATTATTTGCTTTTTTACAATATGAACGAGAGCAAAACCGTGATCTGTATGATCGTGTGCATGCAATATTGATTCTTTTAACAAAATACTGGCCGCGAAATAAATTAGAGGATGCAGAAGAAGGCCAATTTAATGAGAGTCGATTTGAATGTCCCTATAGTATGGAAACATTAACGGATGAAAATAGTTTGTGTCTTGCTGATGGTTATCAATATCATTTAGCGTCACTTTCTGATGCTATGCAAGGCGGCGCTTTTTATCCGGTTAATGATGGGAATGCTCCGTTAATAACTAGAGATAGGGATTACGCAATTCATAGAGGTGTTCAAATATCTGATCTGCAGCCTATTTCTAAAAAAGAAAAATGGAAAGAAATCGGAAGATTAACTGGTGCAATGGTAAATATATTAGAGTTAATTGCTGGCATAGTAGGACAAATTGTATGTTTTTGTTTTATGATCGGTTTAGCAACATTAACCCCAGTAAATGTCACTCTAATGATAATTGCTTTGATAGTTACTGTCACATCTAATTGTTCTTATGAGGTTCGCCAGAAAATTTACAAGACTCACGAAAACCTTGGGGAAAAAGCAGGTGAGACTCTGTGGAGTATAGCTAATTATTTCACGAATAAATTTTTGACTCCCAGCCCTATTAATCCTCATATTAATCGTTTGCTTGTTTTGCCCGAACAAAGAGCCCAGGAAGAGTTACCCCAGGAGGGACCGGAAGGGATACCAGAACGCCGATCCTCTCAGGCGAATGTGATTTCAATACTGAATGAGCAACAAATTGAACCAATGGCCGAAGAAAAAGCAGCTCCTTTAGCCCGACAAGAATTAAGGGAAGTGCAAGCAAATTATTTTGGAAGGCTATTAGCAAAGCAACGTGTTCTGCCGCAAATAGCTGGACTCTCCGCTAATTTATCTCCAAAATAGGAGAATAAAATTAAAGTGGAGTAAGCGATGAAACATAAAATCGCCGATGCAAACTGCATCGTGGTAAAAGTGGGGTCTTCCTTGTTAGTTGATGAGCTAGGGTCGATTCGTAGACCTTGGTTAGAAAGTCTTATCAATGATGTAGTAGAATGCTGGAAACGTGGGCAACAAGTTCTTTTGGTTTCATCGGGCGCTATTGCTTTAGGTCGAAGACATCTGCATTTAAAATCGGGTACTTTACACCTAGAAGAAAAACAAGCGGCAGCTTCAGTCGGGCAAATTAAATTAGCGCATGCGTATCAAGAAATGTTAGCTTCGCATGGTATCACAGGCGCGCAAGTTTTATTAACGCTTGAAGATAGTAAAGATGAAGAACGTTATCGAAATGCTAAAAATACTTTTGAAACTTTATTAAAATTACGCGCGATTCCTGTCATAAATGAAAATGATACGGTTGCAACAGCTGAAATTCGTTTTGGTGATAATGATAGACTAGCCGCCCTCGTTGCAAAAATGGTGAATGCTGATACTTTAATTTTACTTTCAGATATTGAAGGTTTTTATACAGCAAATCCGCAATTAGATCCTTTAGCCACTTTAATTCCTGAAGTAAAACAATTAACTCCAGAAATTTTAGCGATGGCAGGAGATTCTGCAACTCAATTTGGTTCAGGCGGAATGATTTCTAAATTAACCGCTGCACAAATGGCATTAGAATCCAATTGCCGCATGGTGATAGCAGCAGGTAAACATTTAAACCCTTTAAAACGCATTGATCAAGTCGCGACTAAAACTTGGTTTGTGCCAGAATTAGAGTTTGAAACATGATACAAAAAATGGCTGAAGAAGCACGATTGGTTTCCAGACAGCTTTCTTTGATGACTACGGATCAAAAAAATTTAGCTTTGCAATCCATGGCAAAAGCGCTTCGTAAACATTTAGTTAAAATTCAAAAAGCGAATGAAAAAGATGTGTTAACCGCAAAAGAAAAGGCTTTATCAGATGCTTTTTTAGATCGATTACAATTAAATCCTAATCGTATTGAAGCTATCGCTAAGGGGTTAGAGGCGATTGCTGAATTACCTGATCCTATAGGCACTATACTGACTACTTTTGATCGCCCGAATGGTTTAGAAATAAACCGTGTGCGTGTGCCTATTGGTGTGATTGGGGTGATTTTTGAATCGCGCCCCAATGTTACGGCAGATGCGGCCGCACTTTGTTTAAAAGCAGGTAACGCGGTAATTTTAAGAGGCGGCAGTGAAAGTTTTCATTCTTGTTCTGCTATTATGGCAGCGCTACAGTCAGGTTTAGAAGATTCAAATTTCCCTAAAACAGCCATTCAAATGCTTCCAACATCCGATCGTGCTGAAGTTTCTGAAATGCTAAAAATGGATAAATATATAGATGTCATTATCCCCAGAGGCGGTCCAAAATTAATTGAGCAAATTGTTGCAGAAAGTCGAATCCCGCTATTTAAACATTTAGCCGGTTTATGTCATACCTATATTCACAAAGCTGCGGATAAGGACATGGCTAAGAAAATTGTGTTAAATGCCAAAATGCGTCGTACGGGAATTTGTGGTGCAACAGAAACTTTATTGATAGATGAGTCTATTGCTGATAGTCATTTGCCAATGATATTAGATGAATTAATTCGTAAAGGTTGTGAAATAAGAGGCGATGAAAAAGTCATTGCTTTAGATTCTCGTGTCAAACCTTGTCTTGATTATGATACAGAATTTTTAGCGGCAATTATTGCGGTTAAAATCGTCAAAGATCTCAATGAAGCCATAAAACATATAGCAGAACACGGCACCCAGCATACTGATGCGATTGTTACTGAAGATGCAGCGGCTGCTGAGCGATTTTTTAAAGAAATTGATAGTGCGATCGTAATGCATAATACTTCGACTCAATTTGCGGATGGCGGCGAATTTGGGATGGGAGCAGAAATAGGCATTGCTACAGGAAAATTACACGCACGAGGTCCTGTCGGAGTGGAGCAATTAACTACGTTTAAATATCTAGTCAAGGGTCAAGGCCAAGTTAGAAATTAATTATTCCCCACCATTCGGAAACTTAGCATGAGCTTTGATAAATTCTAATAACTCATGATCACTCAAATGCAAAGTATCTTTGTGGATATTGTGACTAATTAAGTCTTTTACATTTTTGTTTAAATGCTGATTTAAAAGTCCACTCATGTGAGGGGAGGCGATAATAATTAAATTATCATATTTTTGACTGTTGCGACCATGATCTAATTCTTTGGCGATTTCTCTGGAAAAATTATCAATTAAAACTTGTTTTTCATCCATATGCGGAGAGTAAGTCCCGCGGCCTGAGGTGCTTGCTTCATAATGACCAGGACCATCGGAGACTAGATCGACATTTTTAAGTTTATTTTCAGGATGTTTTATTTCTTTGATTAATTTGATTTCAGCAGGTTTTTTTTGGTAGTGGTAGATGCGGCAAGTGTTAGAATCTGTAGTTACGACCCAAGTCATAAAAGTACTCCTTCTTAGCCTATAACAATAGTATAATACTTTAATTCAACAATAAGGAAGCAATGGATGAAAACGGTTAACAAATGGATACAAGCCCTTATTTCTATTTATAAAAAATCTCGTTACGATGTAGTCAAAGAAACCTCAGAAGAGTCATTTCCTGCGAGCGATTCGCCATCTTGGGCGGCGGGGGAATATAAAAAGAAAGTGCCACCCATTCCCGAGCATCCAGATCGTCAAAAAAAATATACTAAAACCCAGCAAACGTTGAAAGTAAATGGAAAAGATTATCAATATTTTAGTTTACCCAGCGCGGAAGAAATGGGACTAAAAGGCGCTTGGCGATTACCGTTTACTTTAAAAATACTATTAGAAAATTTATTAAGACATGAAGATGGACGCACTGTTACTTCAGATGATATTGAAGCGGTGGTGAGTTGGTTAAATACAAAAAAATCCGATCGCGAAATTGCTTATCGTCCTGCGCGGGTATTAATGCAAGATTTCACTGGGGTGCCAGCGGTAGTAGATTTAGCAGCCATGCGCGCTGCAATTCACAAATTAGGCGGGAACCCTGAAAAAATTAATCCCTTATCGCCCGTTGATTTAGTGATAGATCACTCAGTACAAGTCGATCAATTTATTGCGCCTGATTCTTTCAGTGTTAATGCAAAATTAGAAATGGAACGCAATTACGAACGCTATGAATTTTTACGTTGGGGTCAAAATGCGTTTAAAAATTTTCGTGTAGTACCACCGGATACCGGCATTTGTCATCAAGTCAATTTAGAATATTTAGCAAAAGCGGTTTGGTCAGATGAAAAATTTGCTTATCCTGATACATTAGTCGGAACCGATAGTCATACTACTATGATTAATGGCTTAGGTGTTTTAGGATGGGGAGTAGGGGGCATTGAAGCAGAGGCTGCTATGTTAGGACAGCCTATTTCTATGTTAATTCCTGAAGTAATTGGCGTTAAAGTCACTGGAAAATTACAAGAAGGAATTACAGCAACGGATTTAGTTTTAGCGGTAACATCAGTACTCCGTAAAAAAGGCGTGGTTGGAAAATTTGTTGAATTTTTTGGCCCAGGACTGAATGATTTATCCATCGCCGATCGTGCAACTATTGGTAACATGGCTCCTGAATATGGCGCCACCTGCGGATTTTTCCCGATTGATGGTGAAACATTAAATTATTTACGCTTAAGCGGTCGTGATGAAGAAACTATTGCCTTAGTTGAGGCTTATGCTAAAGCTCAAGGTCTCTGGCACGATCCATACAAACCTGCGCCAGATTTTACGGATGTTGTACAAGTAGATTTAAATTCTATTAAACCCTGTCTTGCAGGCCCAAAGCGTCCTCAAGATCAAGTTGAATTACCAAAATTAATTGAAGCAGGTGATAAATTATTAGCTGATAACAAACGTTCAGATGAAAAAAATAAAGCCTTCCAAACTAACGGTGATTTTTCTTTGCATCATGGTGATGTGGTTATAGCTGCAATCACAAGCTGTACAAATACTTCAAATCCTAGTGTTTTAATTGGCGCAGGTTTAGTCGCTAAAAAAGCCGTAGAAAAAGGCTTAACACGGAAACCTTGGGTTAAAACTTCTTTCGCTCCAGGCTCATTAGTGGTAACTGAATATTTAAAAAGCACAGGATTACAAACTTATTTAGATCAAGTGGGGTTTTCATTAGTAGGCTATGGTTGCACCACTTGTATTGGAAACTCAGGACCTTTGCCTGATGTCGTTGCAAAAACAGTAGCTGACAATGATCTAACCGTATCCGCTGTTTTATCCGGCAATAGAAATTTCGAAGGCCGTATCCATCCCCAAGTTAAAGCTAATTGGCTAGCATCACCTCCTTTAGTCGTAATTTTTGCTCTAACAGGAACCACTTTTATTGATTTAACTAAAGATGCCATTGGCAATGATAAATCTGGCGCCCCCGTTTATTTAAAAGATTTATGGCCCAGCAATGCAGAAATTGCGCGTGAAATGGCAACTATCACCGGCAAAATGTTCCAAGATTCTTATGCCAATATTTTCACGGGCACCAAAGAATGGCGTGATATGAAAATTTCTGCAACCCAAACATATCAATGGCGAGATGATTCAACTTATATCCAACATCCACCATTTTTTGATGGTATGCAATTAACCCCAGAAAAAATTTCAGATATTAAAAGCGCAAGAGTTTTAGCTTTATTAGGCGATAGCATCACAACCGATCATATTTCTCCCGCAGGTTCTATCAAAGCAGACAGTCCCGCAGGAAAATATTTATTATCCAAAGGTGTTGCAGTTAAAGACTTTAATTCTTTAGGCGCAAGACGCGGGAATCATGAAGTCATGATGCGCGGAACGTTTGCGAATATTCGTATCCGCAATGAAATGGTCCCAGAAGTCGAAGGCGGCTTTACCAAACACATTCCAAGCGGCGAAACACTTCCTATTTTTGATGCGGCTATGCGTTATAAACAAGAAAAAGTATCTTTAGTGGTGATAGCCGGAAAAGAATACGGCACCGGCTCCTCACGCGATTGGGCTGCTAAAGGTCCAAAATTATTAGGCGTTAGCGCAGTTATAGCTGAAAGTTTCGAACGCATTCATCGTTCCAATTTAATTGGTATGGGAATTTTACCACTTGAATTTTCACCTGGTGAAACAAGAAAAACTTTAAAACTAACAGGCTCAGAAAAAATTGATATCGTAGGCATTAATGAAAACATGAAACCGCGCATGAAAATTAAAGCCATTATTAACCGCGATAACAATACCCAAACAGAAGTAGAGTTGATTTCCCGTATAGACACGGCCAATGAACTAGACTATTACAAGCAAGGCGGAATACTGCAACACGTAATACGAAACATGCTAAAAGCCTAAAAAATGCCGACACCCGGATTCGAACTGGGGACCTACTGATTACTAATCAGTTGCTCTACCAACTGAGCTATGTCGGCTTAACTTTAAAGCTACTATCCCATCTGCGATGGAATCACTATTCGATCACCGGTTTGCAATCGATTTTCTGTAATTAAATTGCTCACCCGAATAGCAGCGGGGGTAGTATGAAACTTATTGGCGATCTTTTCAATAGTGTCACCCTTTTTAACCATATAAATTGTGTCGCCCGGTGAAACCTTGTGCATTCCCACATCCTGATTTTTGTGCGTGGGGATAATCAGTTTAGTGTTTTCAGCTAAAATATCGCCTGGTTGTAACTGGTTAACCGCCATTAATGCTTTAACTGGAATTTTAAAATGCGTGGCAATTTTTTCAATCGTATCATCTTCTCGGACTAAATAAAGCGTATCGCCGGGTTCCATGGTGTATTTGATATTTAATTTTTCGATTAATTCGCGCGTAATATTATAAGAATCTTTTTTGGGTGGGGTTTTATCAATAATTGGCTCTTCTAAATCTTCTGTGTTTTCCACGTAGTCTGCCGGAAGTGCCGAGCCGCCTAAATTAGTTGTGAAAGCTTCGACGGTTTCAATCGGTAAAATAATTTTAAAAGGGCCTCTGGGGTCTGTTGATGCGCGATTATAACCCGAATTTAATTGTTTTAATTTTTTTAAGCTAATACCCGCTAAAACAGCGGCGCGGGATAAGCTGATTTGGCCACCAATATCAATTTGGGCAAGACAAGGCGCGTTTGCAACCGAAGGTAAATTAACGGGGTAACGTTCTGGATGACTAATAATGGCTGCTAATGCTAATAGCTTAGGAACGTAATCTCTGGTTTCTTGGGCTAAAGGAAGTTGCCAAAACGTAGTGTTTTTATTATCTCTTACATTTCTTTTGATTGCAGCTAACACATTCCCTTCGCCCGTATCATAAGCAGCTAAAGCCAATAACCAATTGCCGTCAAAAAAACTTCCAAGATAAGATAAATAATCTAAAGCCGCACGTGTGGATGCCACAATATCGCGTCGGCCGTCATACCACCAGTCGCGTTTAACCCCTAAACCACTTGCCGTATTAGGCATCATCTGCCATATCCCTGCAGCCCCAGCGCTGGAATAAGCAAAGGGGTTGTAAGCGCTTTCAATCATGGGTAATAACACGACTTCAGCAGGTAAGTGCCTTAGACGAGTCTGCTGCAAAATAAAATACAAATACGGCGCAGCACGAGTTGCAGCGGATTGTAAAAAAGCCTGGTGGGTCAAAAACCATTGTATTTGATTTTGTACATAAGGATTATCTTCATAATGCGGTAGAACAAATTCTTCTCTGAGGGTTTCCCAAAGGTTATCCGCATTTTGATAACGATCAATATCATCGGCTAATTTTTGTTTGTGTTTTTCAGATAAATGCATAGTCTTTTGATAGACTTGAATGCCTTCAATGTTGGACGATGCAAATGATGCACCTTGAATGATGATGCAGCATATAACGACTAAACTATTTCTGATCCATTTAAACAATTTTAGCTGCATGCCATGTTCTCCTTGGCATTGAATGACGATCTAGGGGAACAGCTTGAACATTCTTGATAAAGGTCTATATGTTACTGATAAATAATGTTGGGTCAAGTATTTGATTTTTATCTATTAAAATCAGCAAGTTAGTTAATTATTGAGCGAAACACTGAAGGTAGTGTAGTATCTAATAAGGGTGAACATAGGGGATCGCAACATTTGCTTAAATCTTACCGAGTGATACAACATTGGAATCATTGGCTAGATCACGCTTTGGGGTTGGAATTACTCAAAAGTGAAAAGCAATTTTTGACGCATTTATTGGAAAAATTGCATGGCAAACATGCCGTATTAATTGGTTTGCCTAAACAATATGATTTATTACGCAGCACTTCGCTCTCTTTTCATTATTTAGTGACGCCTTTTATTCATCATGAAAAAACTGAAAACTGTATTGAAGGCAGTTGGAAAGAATTACCTATTAGTTCAGGCAGTGTCGATTTGGTGATCATGCCGCATACATTAGAATATGTGGATAACCCACATCATGTTTTATCAGAAGCTTGTCGTATTGTGAAACCCGAAGGCTCTATTGTTATTTTAAATTTTAACCCTCTTAGTTTATGGGGATTACAAGAATTATTTACCCAGGCCAGAAAAGGCAATTTATTAAGTAAAAGTACGGTCAAACAATGGTTAACGCTTGCTGATTTTGAGTTAATCAAACAAGATACTTTTTTATTTAGGCCGCCTTTATCTAAAGAAAATTTATTTGAAAAAATGGGTGTAATGGAGTGGATAGGGACTAAAAGTCTTTTACCTCTAGGTGGCGTGTATGTATTATTCGCCAAAGCGAAAGTGATTCCTTTGAGTCCTATACGTTTACGTTGGAAACAAAAAGAATTATCGGGAATTAGGGCAAGCATACCAGGGCCTTCGACACGGAATACTCCATGAAAAAAGTTTCTATTTATACAGATGGCGCTTGCCGCGGGAATCCTGGGCCTGGAGGATGGGGCGTCTTATTGCGTTATGGTAAACATGAAAAAAAACTCAAAGGCTCTGAAAATTTAACCACGAATAATCGTATGGAATTAATGGCTGCTATAAAAGCGCTAGAAAATCTCAAAGAAGCTTGTGATATTGATTTGTATACTGATTCGCAATACGTACAAAAAGGCATTACGGAATGGATGGCCAATTGGAAAAAGCGCAATTGGAAAACAGCCGGGAAAAAAGAAGTAAAAAATATGGATTTATGGCATGAGCTAGACAGTCAAATTGCACGCCACGAAATTCGTTGGCATTGGGTCAAAGGCCATAGCGGACATCCGGAAAATGATTTGGCGGATGAATTAGCAAATTTAGCGATTGATGAATTAATAAAAGGTTAAATATGCGACAAATCTTATTAGATACTGAAACAACAGGTTTAAGTGTAGAAGAGGGCCATCGAGTCATTGAAATCGGTTGCGTTGAGATGATTAACCGAAAATTAACGGGCAAATATTTTCATCAGTATATAAATCCTAGTCGTAAAATTGATGATGGTGCACTGGCGGTTCATGGTATCACCAATCAATTTTTATTAGATAAGCCTACTTTTAATTTAATAGCCCATGAATTTGTGGAATTTATTAAAGATGCAGAATTAATTATTCATAACGCGCCTTTCGACGTGGGCTTTTTAAATCATGAATTAAGTTTAGCGGATGCTAAATTTAAGCCGCTGACAGAATATTGCGATAATATTATTGATACCTTGGCTTTGGCACGCCAAATGCATGCAGGACAACGTAATAGTCTTGATGCGCTATGTAAACGCTATGGTGTAGATAATACCCAACGAGATCTTCACGGTGCTTTATTAGATGCGAATTTATTAGCCCAAGTTTATCTTTTCATGACGGGCGGGCAAGGGACTTTATTTGATGAAACAGAAACGGCGCAAAGTTCTATTACTACTTCAAAACGGAAAAAAATAATTATCAATAGAGAAACCTTTACTTTGCCGATTATTGAAGCTACCGAGGCTGAACTTTTAGAACACGATAAAAAATTGAAAGAAATTCAGACCAAAGGCAAATGCTTGTGGCTAGAATAATCCCGGGTGATATTTGCCTCACCCGGGGAAGTTTTATTTCTCGTTGAAAAACCCTAACAACATTAAAAGATTTTGAAATAGCATTTGTATGTCTATATATAAACTCATCGTTGCCATAATGTAATTCGTTTCACCGCCATTAATGATACGGCTAGTGTCATACATCATTAACATGGTAGAGATTACGGTAAGCAAAGTGGAAACGGCTAATTGTATAGCGGTCATTTTAAAGAATAAGTTGGCTAAAATGGCAACTAAACAAACGACTAAGCCTATCATTAGGAATTTACCCCAATGGCTTAAATCGCGTTTGGTAGTGATGACATAGGCAGAAGTTAAGAAAAAGACTAAGCCGGTGCTACCTAAAGCAGTCACAATCAATTGGCCGCCGTTTCTATAGCCGTGAATAAAATGATTTAACAAAGGCCCTAGGGAGTAACCCATGCAGGCAGTGAAAGCAAATACGCTGGCTATGCCCCAAACGCTATTTCTTAAGGCATTGGTGACAAATAAAAATACGAAAGACCCGACGAAAGCCACCATTGTTGCACCAAAACCCGCGCCTTGAATCACCGAAAGATAAGCAAAAGCCGCGCTAAAAAGGAGGGTCATGCTTAATAATAGGTAGGTATTTCTAATAACTGACATACTGCCGGTCGCGGTAAAGCTGCGGGCGGTATAGGTAGTAGTATTAAATTTCATAAGTGACTCCCGAGTGGTTAGGTGGCCTGTATAATAACATATTTTTATTTTAGAGACATTTATTCAAATTTTTTATAGAATACCGGAAGTTAGCAAAATGTGGAGAGATGGCAGAGCGGTTGAATGCGGCGGTCTTGAAAACCGCTGAGTCCTCACGGGCTCCGGGGGTTCGAATCCCTCTCTCTCCGCCAACTAAAGGACGAAGCTGAAGATAACGGGGTACGCGCTTGATTAAAGTTTTATTAGTCGATGATCACGAATTAGTACGAATTGGAATAAGACGCTTACTACAAGATGAAACCGGAATCAAAGTGGTCGGTGAAGCTGCAACAGGTGAAGAAGCGGTGACTTTAGCTAAAGAATTAATCCCTGATGTAGTTTTGATGGATGTCCAAATGCCTGGTATAGGCGGCCTTGAAGCGGCTCGTAAAATGCTAAGATATAACCCCGAAATTAAAATTCTTGCGCTAACCGTTCATTTTGATGAGCCTTATCCGTCGAGATTTTTACAAGCAGGGGCAGCTGGCTATATTACTAAAGATTGTGGTGCCGCTGAAATGATCCGCGCGATACGTACTGTTAATGCGGGACAACGTTATTTAAGTCCTGAAATCGCTCAACAGCTGGCTTTAAAACGTTTTAGCAAAGATGAAAAATCCCCATTGGATATTTTATCTGAACGCGAATTACAAATTATGGTCATGATAACCAGTGGCCAAAAAGTTCAAGAAATTTCAGACAAATTATGTTTAAGTCCAAAGACCGTCAATAGCTATCGCTATCGGATTTTTGAAAAAATGGGTGTTAATAGCGATGTGGAATTAACCCTTCTTGCAATGCGTTTAGGATTGGTAGAAGGAGCTAACAAGACAACTTCCGAATGAATATAAAATTAATACTCTCTACGCTCCCCAATCAACCCGGCATTTATCAAATGATCGGCGAGCGGGATCAAGTCATTTATGTAGGGAAAGCTCGCGATCTTAAAAAACGTGTTTCTAGTTATTTTTCCAAAACTGCCAAAGATCCCAAAACAACCGCTTTAGTTAAACATATTAAAAATATCGAAATTATTGCAACCCGCACCGAAAATGAAGCGCTCATTCTTGAAGCTAACTTAATTAAAAAATTTAAACCGCATTATAATATTTTATTTAGAGATGATAAAAGTTATCCCTATATCTTTATTTCAACGGATCATGAATATCCTGCGATTGATTTTTATCGCGGCACCCCTAAATCCAAGGGCAGATATTTTGGGCCTTATCCTGATGGTACCGCTGTCCGCGAAACCATTCATTTAATCCAAAAATTATTTCATTTGCGGACTTGTACGGATAGTTTTTATTCTAATAGATCAAGACCTTGTCTTTTACATCAAATTGGTAGATGCGATGCGCCTTGTGTAGGGCTTATTGATAAAGAAAAATATCAAGAAAATGTGCGCCATACGATTTTATTTTTAGAAGGTAAAAGCGATCAGCTAATTAAAGAACTAGAAAAACAAATGGAAACAGCGTCCACACAATTAAATTATGAATATGCAGCGCGAGTTCGTGATCAAATAACTCATTTGCATACAATTCAAGAGCGTCAATATGTGAGTACAACAGAGGGTGATATTGATGTGATTGGCCTTACAAAACAAGCCGGATTAGTTTGTCTTAGACTGATGTTCATTCGTCATGGCGTAATGCTAGGCGGGCGTTCTTATTTTCCTAAAATGCCCGATATGGCGAGCGAAGAAGAAATCTTATCAGCATTTTTAGCTCAGCATTATTTAAATCTTAAAGATATGCCTAAAGAAATTATTATCCCCAAAAATATTTCAGATAGTCGTTCTTTGATGCAGATATTAAAAATAACTATTTCAACAGCCCAAAGAGGCGCGCGTAAAAGATGGTTAGAAATGGCAACCAATAATGCCCAACATGAATTAACCCTGCGTTTATTAAAGAAATCCAATTTAGACGAAAGATTCAATGCGCTTTATGCTTTTTTAGATTTAAAAGAAAAAAATTCCCGCATAGAATGTTTTGATATTAGTCATACCATGGGGGAAGAAACGGTAGGGTCTTGTGTCGTATTTAATAGAACAGGGCCTGTTAAAAGTGATTATCGGCGTTTTAATATCAAAGGCATTACGCCTGGTAGTGATACAGGAGCCATGGATCAAGTACTACGTCGTCATTATCAGAGATTACTAAACGAACCCGAAAAAATCCCCGATATTTTATTAGTCGATGGCGGCAAAACACAATTACATGCGGTAGAAAAAGTTTTAAAAGAATTAACTATTTCTAATATTCATTTAATGGGTGTAGCAAAAGGGGTAACCCGTAAAGCGGGTTATGAGACGCTTTATCAAGTTGACTTACCGCCTATTCATTTACCGCAAGATTCACATGCTCTACATTTAATTCAACAGATTCGAGATGAGGCTCATCGTTTTGCTATAACAGGTCATCGATTGCGGCGCGATAAAAAACGTAAAACATCCTTCTTAGAAATGATTCCCGGTATTGGTCCTAAACGTAGACGGGAACTTTTGCGTCACTTTGGTGGAATTCAAGAGCTCTCTCGTGCTAGTCTTGAAGAAATCGCGAAAGTGCCAGGAATTAATCAGTCTCTGGCAAAAAAGATTTTGGAAGCATTGCAGAATATGAGGGTGGGAAATGCTTAATTTACCTAATATATTAACGTTAATGCGCATCGGTTTTATCCCGTTATTTGTTATTGTGTTTTATCTCCCTTTTCCTTGGGCGCATCTTACAGCAGTAGTTATTTTTGCTTTAGCGGCTTTAACCGATATATTAGACGGTTATTTTGCTCGAAGTATGCATCTTACGACTAATTTAGGCGCTTTTTTGGATCCTGTTGCAGATAAACTCATGGTTTGCATTGCGCTGGTTATGATTGTAGGGGAGTTTCAGTTTCAATTTATCAGCGGGCCAAAATCAGTCATCAATGTCCCTTCTGCTTTATTGGCGATTCCTGCAGCCATTATTGTGGGAAGAGAAGTGGTCGTTTCTGCTTTGCGTGAATGGATGGCAGAAATTGGGAAACGAACGAGCGTAGGGGTATCTTATCTCGGAAAAATAAAAACCGTCGTACAGATGATTGCTTTAATTGTCTTGTTGTATTGCACGCCTGCTTCTAACGTCTTAATTATCATTCTTGCTTATGTGTTGCTTTATGTTGCAGCAATTTTAACCATGTGGTCTATGTTTCTCTATCTTAAGGCAGCTTGGCCCGATTTAATAAGGAATTGAATAAATACTATAATTTATTCTTGACTCCTTAGGGTCGTAAGATAGAATTACGCTTTACCAAAAGTTAGCGGGAATAGCTCAGTTGGTAGAGCACAACCTTGCCAAGGTTGGGGTCGCGAGTTCGAGTCTCGTTTCCCGCTCCATATCATAAGACAGAAGTGAGATTGGACCTAACTTCTATCTTCTGATATGGCTGGGTGGCAGAGTGGTTATGCAGCGGCCTGCAAAGCCGCGGACGCCGGTTCAATTCCGACCCCAGCCTTTCATTTTTTTATCTTCCTCTGAATGCCCGGGTGGCGGAATAGGTAGACGCAAGGGACTTAAAATCCCTCGAGGGAAACCTCGTGCCGGTTCGATTCCGGCCTCGGGCACACCAAATTGAGAGTAGGAACGCCATGACATTTGTTGTGACAGAACAATGCATAAAATGTAAATATACCGATTGTGTAGAAGTCTGCCCAGTCGATTGTTTTTACGAAGGTCCTAACTTTTTAGCCATTAATCCAGATGAATGCATAGACTGCGCTTTATGTGAACCAGAATGCCCCGTCAATGCTATTTATTCGGAAGATGATTTACCTGAAAAATACCAAAATTTTCTGCAATTGAATGCGGAACTTGCCAGCAAATGGCCTATGATTAACCGCAGAAAAGAGGCTCCAGCCGATGCGGATCAATGGGCTAATGTTGAAGGTAAGTTAAAGCTTCTTGAAGAAAAATGAAAATTTTAGCCCTAGAAACATCATCCTCTGCTTGCTCAGTCGCGCTAGCCTTAGAGGATGAAATACGTTTAGATCACCAAATTGCCCCCATGCAACAAACCAAAATTATTCTTAATTCTGTAGATCAATTATTAAAGAAAGCCTCACTTACACTCACTGACTTAGATGCTATTGCATTTGGCTCAGGGCCTGGGAGTTTTACTGGGGTTCGTATTGCAACTTCAGTCGCTCAAGGTCTAGGATTTGCAGCCGGGTTACCCCTTATCGCCATTTCATCCCTAGCGGCTTTAGCACAAACGGCTTTTGATACCTTAGGCTGGAAAAAAATAATAGTAATGACAGATGCGCGCATAGGGGAGGTTTATTATGGGGTCTATGAAGTAAATCAGCATGGATTAGTGCAATTAAAGAACAAAGAGTTGCTCTCTACGCCTGCTAAACTTGAATTCCCCGATACAAAAGATTGGTATGGTGTAGGGAATGGGTGGGAAGTTTACCAAGAACAGATTCTTTATAGTCCCGTAAAGCTCGATACAACTTGTTTAGCGACTGCTGCAGCTATTGCCCGTTTGGCCCAAAAAGGTGAACTTAAGAGCGCTTCGGAAGTAGAACCCGTTTACCTTAGAAATCGGGTGACCGATTAACCAGACTGAGCTAAAATTCAAGCCAGGAAACACACATTCTGGAGGCACAGCGTCAATGGTTTTACAGCAAGAAAAACAACGACAAGAAATTTTTCAACAACTGCCTGGGTTTTTAGCAAAGAAGCTTCCTAAAGCAGAAGCAAAATTAGTAGAAACTTTTGCAAACCGATATTATGCATCAACCGCACTCAGCGATTTAAAAGAAAGATCTATCAATAATTTATTTGGGGCTTTACTCACCCATTGGGAATTGATTTATCAACGTAAACCCGGCGAAAGCAAGGTTCTCACTTTTAATCCCACACTTGAAATTCAAGGTTTTCAATCTAAACATACTATTATTATGATTTCTCATGATGATATGCCGTTTATGGTTGATTCATTGCGCATGGCTATTAATCGCCGAGGTTTGCAGATTCATTTTATTATTCACTTTGGTGGTTTAAAAGTAAAACGCGATAAAGAAAATCGTATCACTGATATTTTGCCACCGGGCGCATCCAATAATGGTTCGACTTCCGAAGCACCTATTTATATAGAAATAGATCGTCTGATGGATGAAAACGAAATTGCCTCTCTACGCCAAGAAATTGAACGCGTACTAGGCGATGTTCATCTTGCTGTAGTCGATTGGCGAAAAATGATGACTCGAGTCGAGGAAGTGCTAACAGAATTAGAACAAAATCCACCGCCTTTGGATCCCTCTGAAATTGCGGAAACTAAAGATTTTTTACATTGGCTAATCAACAATCATTTTACTTTTTTAGGCGCTAGAGATTACAAATTAATTGGCGATAATTCCAATCGCGCATTACAAATTGTTCCAGGTTCGGGTTTAGGAGTATTACGCGATGATACGACGGCAACGGTTTCTAAAAGTTACGCAGATCTCCCTCCGCAAGCACGAAAAATTGCTTTATCCAAAAATATATTAATTATTGCAAAAACCAATACTCAATCGACGGTGCACAGAAATGCTTACACAGATTATATAGGCATTAAGCGATTTAATGCTAAGGGCGAGTTGATTGGCGAACGGCGTTTTATTGGGCTTTATACTTCTACGGCTTATCATACCAGCCCGCGCTATGTTCCTTTTTTGCGTCATCAAGTAGCGAAAGTGTTACAAGAATTGCATTTTCCGCCCGATAGTCATAATGGTAAAGAAGCGCTACATATTTTAGAAACCTTGCCCCGTGATGAATTATTTCAAGCAACGCATGAGCAATTAGTTCAATTGACGATGGGTATTTTACAATTACAAGAACGTAGTCGCATTCGTTTATTCGTACGTAAAGATTCTTATAATCGATATTTTTCTTGTTTAGTTTATATTCCACGTGAAATATTCACGACAGAATTGTGTGTCACCATGCAAGAAGTATTAATGGAAGCTTTTGATGGTATAGAATCCAGTTTTTCGACTTATTTTTCTGATTCGGTTTTAACTCGCATCCATTTTATTGTGCGCGTTAATCCTAGAAAACCCGTTGAGTATGACATTGATAAATTAGAACAACAATTAGTTTCTGTGGCGCGTTCATGGGTCGATGAACTTAAAACACAGTTAATCAAATCTTTTGGGGAAACCGAAGGATTAAAATATTTCACAAAATATCGCAAAGCCTTTCCTTCAAGTTATACCGAATATTATTTGCCGTTAACGGCGATTGATGATATTAAAAAAATGGAATTGCTAGGACCTGATCGCTCACTGGAAATGATGATCTACAAATCAGGCGGTTCTGCGCTTCGTTTAAAACTATTTCACACAGAAGATACGATTGCCTTATCAGAAGTGCTACCCACCCTAGAAAATATGGGATTAAAAGTGTTAAGTGAACGCCCTCATGAAATTATTTTCAGAGATGGGAATATAGTCTGGGTTAATGATTTTGATATGGTTTACCATAAAAATCATGAGATCGATATTGATAAAGTAAATGAAAATTTCCAAGACGCGTTTACCAATATTTGGGTAAAACGTGCAGAAGATGATAAATTTAATCATTTAGTATTAGAAGCAGAATTAACCTGGCGCGAAGTAGTTGTTTTACGCGCGTACGCTAAATATCTACGTCAAATTGGCTTTACTTTCAGTCAAAGTTATATCGAACAAACGCTGGTGAATAATGCTGAAATTACTAAAGATTTAATTGAATTATTTAAACTACGTTTTCTGCCGTCCAATAAAGAACGCCCCGATCCAAGTATTGTTATTGCTAAAATTGAAAAAGCGTTTGATGATGTGGTAAGTTTAGACGAAGATCGTATTTTACGTCGTTTACTTGAAGTATTATTAGCAACACTTAGAACCAATTATTATCAAAAAGATGCGAATGGCGACTTTAAAAATTATATTTCTTTCAAATTTGATCCTAACCTAATTTCTGAATTACCTCTACCTCGTCCAAAATACGAAATATTTGTTTACTCACCGAGAGTCGAAGGTATTCATTTAAGAGGCGGAAAAGTAGCGCGCGGAGGAATTCGTTGGTCTGATCGTCGCGAAGATTTCCGTACTGAAGTCTTAGGTTTAATGAAAGCCCAACAAGTTAAAAATGCGGTTATTGTGCCGGTAGGCGCTAAAGGTGGATTTGTTCCTAAAACTTCTTTAGTCGATGCTGATCGCGATACTATTTTAAATGAAGGCATCGCTTGCTACTCTATTTTTATTCACGGTATGTTAGATATCACTGATAATATAAAAGACAAAAAAATAATCCCCCCTGTTGATGTCGTGCGTTACGATGATGATGATCCTTATTTAGTAGTTGCGGCAGACAAAGGAACCGCAAGTTTTTCAGATATTGCCAATAAAATATCGCTCGAATATGATTTTTGGTTAGGCGATGCTTTTGCCTCCGGTGGATCGGTCGGTTATGACCATAAGAAAATGGGTATCACTGCGCGCGGCGCTTGGGAATCACTAAAAAGACATTTTAGTGAAATCAATTTAGATCCTAATACCACAGATTTTACTGTCATAGGCATAGGAGATATGAGCGGTGATGTTTTTGGTAATGGCATGCTGTTATCAAAACATATTAAATTAGTGGCTGCTTTTAATCATATGCATATCTTTCTAGACCCTGATCCCGATGCACTGATCAGCTTTGAAGAAAGAAAAAGAATGTTTAACTTACCACGTTCTACTTGGATGGATTACAACCCAAAACTAATTTCAGAAGGTGGCGGCGTTTTTAATCGCTCTGCAAAATCAATCAAACTTTCTCCCGAAATTAAAAAAATTCTGGATGTTAAAAAAGATACGATGGTCCCGAATGAATTAATTAGAGCTATTTTGAAATCGCCTGTTGATCTTATTTGGAATGGCGGTATTGGAACCTTTGTTAAATCCAGCGAAGAATCTCATTTAGATGTAGGGGATAGAACCAGTGATAATATTCGCGTCGATGGCAATGAATTAAATGCACGTGTTGTTGTTGAAGGTGGAAATTTAGGTTTCACCCAATTAGGACGTGTAGAATACTCACTCAAAGGCGGCATGATCAATACCGACTTTATTGATAATTCAGCCGGCGTTGATTGTTCAGATCATGAAGTGAATATTAAAATTTTATTAAATCATCTCATGACAGAAGGAAAATTAACTTATAAGCAGCGCAATAAATTATTAGAACAAATGACTGATGAAGTCGCAGAGCTTGTTTTACGTGATAATTATGAACAAACTCAAATGATCAGTTTAGAAGTGTCAGTCATGAATGCCACCATGGACTTATTGCGTCGCTACATGAATGAACTTGAAAAAACTGAACGCATCAATCGCAAACTTGAGTTTCTACCATCCGAAAAAACCTTGATGGAGCGTAAAGCTAATAATCTAGGTTTAACAAGACCTGAAATTTCAATTTTATTAGCCTATTGCAAGATTTACTTAAAGCAAGAGATCATGAGTTCGAATTTGGCTGAAGAACCTTATTTTCTTAATTTCTTAACTGAAGCCTTCCCGAAAGTTTTAAGTAAGCGTTATTTGTCTGAAATGAAACAACATAGCTTGCGTAGAGAAATTATTGCTACCCAATTAGCTAAGAGCATTACCGATTGCATGGGCGTTAATTTTGTAGAACGCTTACAGCGCGAAACGGGGGCCACGGCTATCTTCATTATTCGCGCTTATTTTGTGGCTGCAGCGATTTATGGTTTGGATGAATGCTGGAAAGAAATTGAAAGCCTAGACCACAAAGCTCCACCGGAAGCTCAACACAAAATGATGGTTTATATTTATTATTTAATTCGTCGAGCCACACGTTGGATTATTAAAAATCGCGATCCTGATCTTAATATTGAAAAAACCATTGAACAATTTGAAAAACCGATCAAAGAATTAACTCAAAATTTACCTAAACTGTTAATGCCCAATGATCTCGAGTTTGTTGAAGCAGAAATAAAATTATTGACGGATCAAAACGTGCCCGAACCCCTTGCCCGAAAAATTGCGAGCTGTAATACTTTATTTACTTCGCTGGATATTGCAGAAGGTGCACGTAAAAATAATTTAAAATTATTAGAAGTAGCAAAAATATATTACAGCCTGGGTTCTACACTAGAATTAAATTGGTTACGTGAACAAATGAATGCTTATCCTATAGAGAATCAATGGGATGAATTAGCACGATCTGGCTTTAGAGATGACCTAGACCGCGGGCAAAAGAAATTAACTGTCAGCGTATTTTCATTAAAAACCAAAAACCAGAGCATTGATGAACGTATTGAACTCTGGATGGAACAAAATAAACTACTGGTTGATCGTTGGCAAAATTTACTGGGTGAAATAAAATCCAGCGCTAATATTGGTTTTGTTACTTTCTCCGTAGTTATGCGCGAATTATTTGATTTTGCTGAAGGATAGGATTATGAATTTTCATTACCCATCACATTATACGGATATTAACGGTTCAAAAATTCATTATATTGAACAAGGAGAAGGGGACCCGATCTTGTTTTTACATGGTTTCCCCACCTCAAGTTACGTTTGGCGAAAAGTTATTCCTCATTTATCAACCTTAGGCCGCTGCATAGCGCCTGATTTACTAGGCATGGGGAATTCTGATAAGCCTGATATTGGCTACACTATTGATGATCATGTGAATACTATCGAAAAATTTATTGAAACCCTGAAACTTAAAAATATTACACTGGTGATGCACGGATGGGGCTCAGTCATCGGTTTTACTTTAGCGATGAAAAATCCCAGCAACTATAAAGGCTTGGTATTTTATGAGGCATATCTTCGTTCTAAAAACGGTGATGATTTATCTTTGCCATTTCTAGAACAAATCAATTTTCTAGAAAAACAAAAAAATCTAGAAGATTTAATGATGAATAGCTCTTATTTAGTGGATATTGTATTACCCCAAAGTATGATGCAAACTCTATCAAAAGAAGAATTAGATCAATACCGCAAGCCTTTTTTAACTAAAAATTCAGGTAAAGTTTTATATCAGTATTGGAAAGAATTACCTCGCGGAGATAATAATCCAGTGGAAAATCTTATCGCCGATTATTCTAAAAAACTCACTCAATCACAGTTGCCTAAACTGATGTTGTATTCTATTCCAGGTTTTATCACAACCGTTGCAACCTTAATGTGGGCAAAAGAACACTTTCCTAATTTGCAAATAGCAGAAGTAGGGGAAGATTTGCATTATGCACAAGAAAGTCATGCGACATTAATGGGTGAAACGATTAGTGCCTGGTTGCAAAGTATTGAACAGAGGCTGCCCTGATGAAAAAATATAATATAGCTATTGTCGGCGCAACAGGATTAGTAGGATCTACGGTTTTGTCCATATTAGATCAACGCCAATTTCCTATTGAAAATTTATATTTACTAGCCAGTCATCGTTCTGCAGGCGATGATATCGTATTTCAAAATAAATCTTACTTAGTAGAAGATTTAGAACATTTCGATTTTTCAAAAACACAAATTAGTTTTTTCTGTACTAGTAATGAAATTTCCGCAGAATATGCCCCAAAAGCTGCCGCTTTTGGCAATATAGTCATTGATAAGAGTTCGCATTTTCGCTATGACAAAGAAGTGCCGCTGATTGTTCCTGAAGTGAATGAATCGGCTTTATGCCACTTTAAAAATAAAAATATTATTGCCAACCCTAACTGTAATACCATTCCTTTAGTGATGGCGTTAAAACCTATTCATGATTGCGTCGGCATTGCGCGCATGAATATCGCCACGTATCAATCCGTTTCAGGTGGCGGAAAAGATGCAGTGACTGAATTAGCTGAGCAATCAGTAGAATTATTAAATGGACGTCCTGCTAAATTTAAAGTATTTCCTCAACAAATTGCTTTTAATGTTCTACCGCATATCGATGAATTTGAAGAAAATGGTTATACCCGCGAAGAGATGAAGATTATTTGGGAAACGCATAAAATTTTAGAAGATAATACTATTGCGATTAATCCAACTGCCGTAAGAGTGCCTGTTTTTTATGGTCATAGTGCAGCAGTGCATATCGAGACACGAAATAAATTAACGGTAAAACATGCTTTAGAATTATTAGCTAATGCTCCTGGCGTTAAACTTTCCAATGGTGGAAAATATCCTTATCCCACTCCTGCACATGATGCAGCAGGGGATGATTTAGTGCATGTAGGGCGGGTGCGCGAAGATCCTTCGCATTCACGTGGATTGAATTTCTGGGTGGTGACAGACAATATACGCAAAGGCGCCGCATTGAATGCCATTCAAATTGCTGAAAAATTACTGGGACGTTATTTATGAAAAATTCAACTTTATTAATTATCTCGTTTGCTTCTTATTTTCTTTTAATTTTTTTATTAACTCTACGTCATTTTAAAGAAAAACGTCATCAGAAATCTTTTAAATCTATTTCAGGTGAAGATGTGATAGCAACACAAATGGATTTAGCGCGAGCTTATCTTGAGGCGGGAAAAAAACAATTAGCACGTACCCTATTAAAAACCGTGCGCAAACAAGGATCGTTTATTCAAAAGCAAGAAGCTAAAAAGTTATTAGCCACACTATGACTCGCATTGCTTTAGGGGTTGAATACAATGGCACGGGATACTCTGGTTGGCAAAAACAATCAGATATTCAAACAATACAAGGCACTTTAGAAGCAGCCCTCGCTAAAATTGCTGATGAGCCCATAGAGCTCACCTGTGCTGGTAGAACCGATGCAGGGGTTCATGCCATAGCGCAAGTCGTGCATTTTGATACCACTGCTGTTCGTCCTGACAGAGCCTGGACCTTAGGCACGAATACTCATCTCCCGCCTGCTATTTCCGTTCACTGGGTCAAAGAAGTCGATAAAGAATTTAGTGCTCGTTTTTCAGCTTTGTCTCGCTGCTATCATTATATTATTCATAATAGCGTCATACGTTCGGCGTTATTAGCCTCAAAAGTCACCTGGTATTACGACCCGCTGGATATTGAAAAAATGCGTCTTGCTGCGCCTTATTTATTGGGCGAACAAGATTTTAGTTCTTTTAGATCCGCAGAGTGCGGCTCAAAAACCGCCATGCGTAACATTAAAAAAATAGAAATTACCCGCCAGGGGGATTTTGTGGTCATTCAAATTGAAGCGAATGCTTTTTTACACCATATGGTTAGAAATATAGTCGGGGTACTCAAAAGAATAGGGGCTGGATTTAATCCCCCTATATGGGCAAAAGAAGTCTTAGAAGCTAAAGATAGAAGACAGGCTGCTGAAACTGCCCCAGCAGATGGTCTATATTTGACCGATGTCTATTATCCAGAGCCCTATCGGTTCCCAAAGAGCGCAAAAACCCTTATAATTTCAGAAATTTTCAGTGGAATGAATAAAAATGAATTGGTTTAAAAAATTATTTCCCTCTCGCATTAGAACCAATGTCAACGGCAAAAAAGGCGTACCCGAAGGCATTTGGTCTAAGTGTGATGAGTGTAATGCGATTTTGTACCGCACTGAGCTTGAACGCAACTTAGATGTCTGTCCTAAGTGCGATTATCATATGCGTATTTCTGCCCGTACCCGCATTCGTTATTTACTGGATCCCGAACCTCAAACAGAAATTGCGGCAGAAGTTGAAGCTGTCGATGTCTTAAAATTTCGTGATTTAAAAAAATATAAAGATCGTTTAGCAGCCGCTGAAAAAGATACGGGCGAAAAAGAAGCCTTGATTGTAGTGAAAGGTCAAATTAAACAAATCCCCCTCGTGGTTGCTGCATTTGAATATGGTTTTATTGGTGGTTCTATGGGAGCCGCAGTGGGTGAGCGCTTTGTGCGTGCAGTCAATGCCTCTATAGAACATAACATTCCCTTAGTTTGTTTTTCCGCAAGCGGTGGGGCGAGAATGCAAGAAGCGTTAATCTCATTAATGCAAATGGCAAAAGTCAGTGCTGCCTTAGCAAAATTAGCGGATCAGGGAATTCCTTATATTTCTGTACTAACTGACCCTACCATGGGCGGCGTTTCTGCAAGCTTAGCAACTCTTGGTGATATTATTATTGGCGAACCCAAAGCTTTAATTGGATTTGCAGGCCCACGTGTTATAGAACAAACTGTACGTGAAATTCTCCCAGAAGGTTTTCAACGCAGCGAATTTTTATTAAAACACGGTGCTATAGATATGATTGTACATCGTGCTGAAATGCGCGATGCTATAGCAAGACTATTAGCAAAATTAGGGGAACACAATGGAATCAAAAACAGCGCATAGATTAATTGGCACCTGTGTAGTCATTGCTTTGGTTATTATTGCTTTACCTTTGGTTTTTAATAAATCCGAAGAAACTCCAACAGAAGAAACAACCACCGCTCCTGCTCCTACACCTGTTGCCGTTGCAGCTCCTGTGGTTCCCGCTATACCCGCAGTACAAACCATTACCCAACAACCCCAACCAGCGCCTGTTGTGGCCAAAAAAGAAGAGCCCGTATTGCAACACAAACAAGCCTGGGCTGTACAAATGGGTTATTTCAAAAATAAAGACAATGCAAGAAGGCTCACTGATAAATTACGCACGGCCGGATTCAAAGCCTTTACAGCTACTGTTAAAAACGGCGACAAAGAAAGAATCCGAGTCATCGTAGGCCCCGAATACAAACAAACCGCCGCATCCGAATTATCGACCCGCATAACAAAAAAAATAAATATGCAGGGTATGGTAGTACCTTATGATCCGTTGAAGATTTAATGTTGCTAAATATAGTTATCGCGTTTTTACTTATATTTAATCCTCTAACTATTTCAGCATCTCCTGTCGCCGCAAAACACGCCATGGTCGTAACCGAACAATCGTTAGCATCACAAGTGGGGATTGATATATTAAAAAAAGGCGGCAATGCTATTGATGCTGCAGTTGCAGTGGGCTATGCATTAGCAGTAGTCAATCCTTGCTGCGGTAATTTAGGCGGTGGTGGGTTTATGACTCTACATTTAGCGAATGGAAAAAATATTTTTATCAATTTTCGCGAACGTGCGCCGCTTGCAATTAATGTGAATCTTTTTTTAGATAAAACTGGCGTTGTTATTCCTGGTAAAACAACCGAAGGTTATCTTGCGGTGGCAACTCCTGGTACTGTATTAGGACTTGATACCGCTTTAAAAAAATACGGTACTTTAACAAGACAAACCATTATGGCGCCCGCTATTCGCTTAGCAGATCAAGGCTTTATTTTGCGAGAAGGCGATAATATTAATCGGCGCTTTAAAATAGGCGACAAGTTTGTACAAAAAGATCTTGCGAATACTTTAAAACAAATTTCAGCCAAAGGTCCGGATGTTTTTTATAAAGGTCCTATAGCAAAAACGATTGTTGAAGAAAGCCATAAACATGGCGGTGTTTTAAGTTTAAAAGATTTTGCAAGTTATACCGTTGAAGAACGTGCGCCAGTTTATTGTGCTTATCACGGCAATACTATTATTTCAGCACCACTTCCGAGTTCGGGCGGAACGGTTTTATGTGAAATGTTAAACATTTTAGAAAAACCCCCATTAGAAAAAGAGGGTTTTCATTCAGCTTTAAGTGCCAGTGCTACTATTCAAGCAATGAAGCGTGCTTTTCATGATCGCAATAGTTTAGGTGATGGTGTTGATACCACGCATTACTCGGTAGTTGATCAGTTTGGAAATGCCGTATCGGTGACTTATACGTTAAATAGTTTTTTTGGTGCTAAAGTGATTGCGGGAAATACTGGTTTTTATTTAAATGATGAAATCGATGATTTTACTATTCAACCCAACACCAGTAATAAATTTGGTTTAGTACAGGGCGAAGCAAATTTAATTAAACCCGGCAAACGCCCATTAAGCTCGATGACCCCAACTATTATTACTAAAGATAATAAATTATTAATGGTTCTCGGAAGTCCAGGCGGCCCGCGTATTATTACTTCTGTGTTACAAACTATTTTAAATGTTTTAGATTATAAGATGGATATACAATCCGCTGTTGATGCGCCACGTTTTCATAATCAATGGCTACCGGATACTACTTATATGGAACCGGAAACTTTTACACCAAAGACACTAAAACAATTACAAAGCTGGGGTTATCATTTAACGCCAAATCCGCCGTGGAGTGCGGTTGAGGCGATTTACATCGATCAAAAGAATAATACGCTTTATGGTGGGTGTGATAAAAGAAGAATAATAGGTAAAGCGATAGGGTATTAATTCCAGCCCGAATATTTTTTTACTTTATCCACAAAATCTTTGCCCGGATCTTTTTTATCCGTATGATAGTTAGAATCTTTCTCTAACCATAACGGCGTGTTTTTATAGTTAAGATATTCATAATGGCCAATCAAATATTTAATATCGGGATATTTTTTTTGTAGCATACGAACTAGATAAGCATCGGATTCAGCCTGTGCTTCTGTTAAATCATCAATGCTGTTTACGCCACCAACGTTTTCTATGCCAATCGAACTATAATTTAATCCAATAACATGTCTTGCCATCCAGTTATCGGGCATTAATTGATAGATAGTGCCATCACGATCTACTAAGTATGGGACGGAAGTGTTTAATTCGCCGGAAGAGGCAATATCAGCTCGATTGGAGCCTAAATGAGTAGGGTAGAATTCATCAAAAGATTCTTTAAGAGTAGCTAATTCAGTCCAATGTAACACGATCATGGTGGGTTTAATAACGATTGAATCCGTGTCAATTCCATAATGAGCTTTGATATATTCTAGGGTTAATTTTTTTCGGGTGTCATCAAAAATAATAGGTTTTTGAATAATGCTAAACGAAAAAGCTGAGGTTTGTAAAAATAAAGCTATTAATAATAAAAAAATTCTCATGACTCTCCCTATTTAATTTCAATAAAACTTCTTTTCCCAGAATTTTCACACACTAATGCATTACCAAATTCATGCCATGCGCCTAATACCGTTCGTGTAGCTGGTTTATTATTTAATATAAATTCATGAATGGCTTGTCTGTGCGTATGCCCATGAATAAGATGTTGCACGCCATGTTTTTGCATTTTATTGAAAACTTCATCCGCTGTCACATCCATAATATGATCAGGCAAAGTGCTCATTTTTTTTTGGCTTTTTGTGCGGTAATCATCCGCAATTTTTTTTCTTTTTGCTAAAGATTTCCAGAGAAATAATTGCTGCACAAAATAATTTCGTACTTTTTTTCTAAATTTTAAGTAAGCCCTATCTTGAGTACAAAGCGTATCGCCATGCATCAAAAGAATAGGGGTACCGTAACATCCAACTACGTATTCTTCAGGTAAAAGTTTGCAACCCGTCGCATTAAGAAACTTTTTACCGAGAAGAAAATCACGATTACCATGAGAAATAAAAATAGGGAGGCCCTGGTTAGTCGCTGTTTTTAATGCCTCCATGATCATGACATTAAAATCTGTAAGATTATCATCCCCAATCCAAGTCTCAAAAAAATCGCCTAATATATAAAGCGCTTCGGCGTCTTTAGTATTTTCACGCAAAAAACGTAAAAATAGCTCAGCGATATCGGGCCTATTTTCATCAAGATGCAAATCAGAAATAAATAATTTTGTCATAAAATTCAATATCTTAAGCAAATAACTTAATCTAGTCTATACTTTAGGAAAGAAGTCTAATGGGGAGAATATCATGAAGCTTTTAACCCAATCTACACCCTTAGCGCTCTGGTATGAAATTATACAGGAAGCCGAAAGTAAAAGCGGCATTTCTTTAAAACAAGATCTAGAATCCTATCTTATCTTTTTATTGATTCGTTATATTAAACGCCCCGATCTTTTACACCAAATATTAGCAACGGAATTCTTAACGGGCTTAAAGCACTCCCAATCTAAGCGCATTATTGTTTTACAAGAAGTAGGGGATCAATGTTTGTTATTTTCTGGTCTTTTTCCAGGGATTGCTGAAAGAAGGCTGGTTAAATTAAGCTATTATGTCAATCTTGGACAATCCGCTTATGCCGGGGTTTCACGCATCAGAAATGATTTATTTAGCTCACTTTCTCACCAGTTTGTCAGGGTGATGAATGTCTTACAAGCCACTCGCGAGAATGATATACTCAAACCAGATTAAAAATCAGGAGCTTTAATTCATGCGTTTGATGTTACTCGGATGCCCAGGCGTTGGTAAGGGCACCCAAGCTAGATTTATTACCGAAAAATACCACATTCCTATGATCTCAACCGGCGATATGTTACGTGCTGCAACGCTTGCTGGGACCCCTTTAGGCAAACAAGCTAAAGAATATATGGACCAAGGCTTTTTGGTCCCAGACGATGTCATTATTGGCTTAGTCAGAGAACGAGTAGCCCAAGCTGACTGTCAGAATGGCTTTTTACTGGATGGATTTCCAAGAACTATACCTCAAGCTGAAGCTTTAGCTGCTAATAATATTAATTTAGACCATATTATCGAAATTGATGTACCTCAAGATGAAATTATTAAACGTCTCAGTGGACGTAGAATACATCCCGGTTCAGGTCGTGTTTACCATCTGGTTTATCATCCGCCTAAAAAAGATGAAAAAGATGACATTACAGGCGAACCTTTAGTCCAACGCTTAGATGATACGGAAGAGGTAATACTTAAACGACTAAGGGTTTACCATGAGCAAACTGCAGCACTTGTTGATTATTATCAACAAAAAGCAAATGAGACTATCCATCAAGGGCCTTTTTATTCTAGAATTAATGGGTTAGGAACTGAGGAAGAAGTAAAAGAGAAGATTTTTGCTGCATTGGAGAACACGGCTATAAGTTAACGGATGGAGGAACAAACGATGGATCGATTGAAAAAATGTTTACTGAGCTTAGTCTTTTTAGCCAGTTGTTTTATCTTAACCGCACAAGCTGATATCGCATCAACATCTCCCATAGGCTATTGGAAATCGATAGACAAAGCCACAGGCGCTCCAAAAAGCATCATTCAAATTTGGCAAACTCCTGAGCATGTCTTAATGGGCAAAGTCATTAAAACTTACGCCAAAGACCGTGATGCAGGCACTGTTATTTTAAGTGGTTTAAAACAACATGCTGATATCAATCAATGGCGCGAAGGCAAATTATTAGATCCAGACAATGGTAGAACTTATAGTTGTTCTCTACGTATGGCTGAAAACGGTAAAAAAATTAAAATATTGGGCTATATTGGAATCCCTTTATTAGGACGATCACAAACCTGGGAACGCGTTGATTTGTTGTCAGAATAAACAACACCGAAAGGAACGCATGGATGCCTGATCAAAAAAAATATTTTACTTTGTTAGTGGCATCCATTGCTTCCGGAAGTATTTTTGCTAACCCTGTTTTAAGTTCTCACATAGCCCCCATTGGCGCGACGGTTAATCAAACCAATCCCTTAAAAACAGTCATCAACCAATCTGATTCACATGCCATTATTAATTGGCATAGTTTTAATATTGCCAATAATGAAGAAACGCATTTTGAACAACCCAAAGGTGGTATTGCCTTAAACCGCATTAATCCAAAACAAGGCGTTTCAGAAATTTATGGGCATTTGTCTGCAACCGGCCAAGTGGTTTTAATTAATCAAGCGGGTATTCATTTTGGCCCTGGTTCAAAAGTGGATGTGGGATCTTTAATCGCAAAAAGTCATCATAGCATTATCAATGAGGGTACGATTAATGCAAAAGACTATGGTTTAGTTGCTTTATTAAGCCCAACAGTTGTGAATCGCGGTGTGATTAATGCAAAACTAGGGACCATTGTTTTAGCCTCAGGCAATAAATTTACGTTAGATTTTTATGGTGATGAATTAATTAATTTTGCAATTGATAAAGAATTTACCGAAGGCAAAGGCGTTGAAAATACCGGTGCGCTTTATGCTGATGGCGGTAGGATTTTAGTAACCGCAAAAGCTGCGCAAGATATAGTTGATAATGTAATTAATATGCAAGGCATAGCGCAAGCAAACAGTATAGAAGAACATAACGGTGAAATTGTTATTTATGGTGGTGAGCATGGGGCAACAGAAGTCAATGCTGATATCCATGCATCGTCTGGTAAAGTGCATATTGATGGTGAAATTGTTGAAGTGAATCGCGCTAAAATTAACGTGAGCGGTGATCCTGCAGGGGAAATTTTAATTGGTGGTGATAAGCTAGGTAAACCTATTAAATTATTTAATAAAGAATTACCAAACGCTCAAAAAACTTTTATTTATCCCGGAACGGAGTTAATGGCCAATGCGATTATGAATGGCAATGGCGGTAATATTGTTGTTTGGTCAGATGATATAACAGGATTTATCTGGGATAAAAATAATCCTCCCGTGCTTTCTGCAGTCGGGAATAAGGGAACGATTGAGACTTCGGGTAGGCACTTATATCTTTCAAATGTTGATATACGTTTAGGGAAAGGGGGTATGTGGACTTTAGATCCTCTTGATGTCACTGTTTCTAATGATCCAACCTCAAATGGTGCTTTTTTTGTTGGTAATCCCCGAACGTTTGTTCCCTCTGGTAATAGCGCGATCGCCAATGCCAGTCAAGTGGTAGGCTTTCTCAATGCTGGAACGGGTGTGCGGATCATTACGGATGTGGCAGGTGGTCAAGCGGGGAATCTTACAATTAGCGTGCCCATCTCATGGAATACGTCAGCTACTTTAGGACTTAGCGCTGCTAATGATATTTTTATAAACGGAAGAATTACTGCCCCTAATGGCACATTACAATTAGCAGCAGCAGGCCAGAGCAGTGGCATGCCCAGTATTTTTGTAAACCAAGCCATTCAAGTAGGCACAGTGATAATTTTTTTAGGACAATTTGCACAGGGGTCACTCGTTATTAATGCGATTAATAGCGGACAGCCGACGCTCACTGATCTTAATACAAATACTCAAAAAATGTATGCAGTAACATCAGACATAAAAGACATTAACAAACAACAAAAAGCTATGGATACGGTTTTAAATAATAAGAAGATAAACACTAAATGTAAGTAACAAAAGGAACACTTATATGTTTGATCAAAAAAAATATGTGGTTTTATTAAGTGCTTTTGTTGCAACCGGAAGTGTCTTCGCAAACCCCATTTTAAGTCAACACGTGGCGCCCACAGGTGCCACGATTGATCAAACGAATCCGCTAAAAACAGTCATTAATCAGACTGATCCCCATGCCATTATTAATTGGCATAGTTTTAATATTGCTCCTAATGAAGAAACGCATTTTGAACAACCCAAAGGTGGTATTGCCTTAAACCGCATTAATCCAAAACAAGGCGTTTCAGAAATTTATGGGCATTTGTCTGCAACCGGCCAAGTGGTTTTAATTAATCAAGCGGGTATTCATTTTGGCCCTGGTTCAAAAGTGGATGTGGGATCTTTAATCGCAAAAAGTCATCATAGCATTATCAATGAGGGTACGATTAATGCAAAAGACTATGGTTTAGTTGCTTTATTAAGCCCAACAGTTGTGAATCGCGGTGTGATTAATGCAAAACTAGGGACCATTGTTTTAGCCTCAGGCAATAAATTTACGTTAGATTTTTATGGTGATGAATTAATTAATTTTGCAATTGATAAAGAATTTACCGAAGGCAAAGGCGTTGAAAATACCGG
>JABDEM010000006.1:0-18403 GCA_013287085.1 Gammaproteobacteria bacterium | reverse complement strand
GGCAATAAATTTACGTTAGATTTTTATGGTGATGAATTAATTAATTTTGCAATTGATAAAGAATTTACCGAAGGCAAAGGCGTTGAAAATACCGGCGCGCTTTATGCTGATGGCGGTAGGATTTTAGTAACCGCAAAAGCTGCGCAAGATATAGTTGATAATGTAATTAATATGCAAGGCATAGCACAAGCAAACAGTATAGAAGAACATAACGGTGAAATTGTTATTTATGGCGGTGAACATGGAAAAACAGTAGTTGATGCAGAACTTAATGCATCATCAGGTAAAGTTCATATTGATGGTAATGTGATTAATGTTAACCGTTCAAAAATTAATGTAAGCGGTGATCCTGCCGGCGAAATTTTAATTGGCGGTGATGAAAAGGGTAAACACATCCAATTATTTGGCAAAGAATTACCGAATGCATCACAAACGATTATTTATCCTGGAAGTGAATTTATTGCGAATGGCGAAAATTATGGTAATGGTGGAAAAATCGTTTTATGGTCTGATAATATAACTCGGGTGTTTGGTACCAACAATGATAAGAGTAAATTTTCAGTCCATGGCGGTAAAATGGCTGGAAAGGGTGGATTAATAGAATTATCCGGGCCTCATCTTATGGTAGGAAAAGTTTCACTCGATCTTGGAAAAAATGGAACGCTGAGATTAGATCCTTATAATGTATTTTTGACAAATAGCGCCACCTCAGGTGAGGATGTATTTGTAGGAGACCCCTCTACTTATAATCCCAATAGCCCTAATGCAAATGTTTCTATACCTGACATCGAAGGTTTATTAGGTTTTCCATCCGAAGTCACTGTTGAGATATTTACAACAGGAGCTGGGGGAGGAAGTCAGCCCGGTGATATTACGATTAGCGCACCCATTTCATGGAACACTCCCGCAGGTACTGGTATTTTAAAATTATTTGCGACACGCAATATCATTATTAATGGACAAATATCCTCTCCCAATGGGTTCTTAGTATTAAGTGCGGGTAATGTTATTGCAGCTCCGGCTTTTAATAATAATTTTGCAGTAGCCTTACAAATTGCTTACAGTATTATTTCTGGAAGATTTGGAACGTTAGGAGTTCCTAATGGGCTTATAAGCGCTCTCTATAGTGGATTTCCAACACTTCCCTCGCCTGATCTAGTCTATGCAAAAAGATTTTATCCTTACGATGTCGCTTACGATATCTATGGTATTGCACAAACTGAAAATGCAATGGATCAAGCTTACAACGATGTTGGTGTTGCAACTGGTGGTGCGTGCGGTGGGGCAGCTTATTAATTAGCTAGCTGCTTCACTCACTGCAGTGATGGTATTTGCTGCTGTACTGGTTCGTCTGCTGTAGCCAAAATAAATGACTAATCCTAAAATAGTCCATGCTGTTACGCTCCAAAGCGCTATTTGCGAAAGACTTGTGATTAAATAAAGACAAGAAACAATTCCCAATATAGGAATAAGCGGACTTAATGGAGTTTTAAAAGGTCGTGGGACATTCGGTTTAGTATAGCGCAAAACAATAACACAGGCTGAAACCACACAAAAAGCAGCTAATACACCAAAGTTTACAATTTCAGCGACTTCACTAATAGGCAATAATCCTGCCGCTAAAGAAAAAATTCCGCCCATAGTCCAAATTAAACGATTAGGGGTTTGTGATTTTTCATGGACTTTAACAAAACCTTTAGGCAATAAACCATCTCTAGACATCGCTAAAAATATTCGGGTTACGCCATAATACATAGCTAAAATAGCCGTGGTTAAACCAGCAATGGCACCAAAAGCAATAATTTCACTCCCCACATGCGAACCTAAACGCAACATGGCAGCAGAAACGGGTGCATCGACATTTAATTTTGAATAATGAGAAATGCCTGTTAAAACGCCAGCCACTAAAACATAAGCTAAAGTACAAATACTTAATGAGGCAATAATTCCAATCGGTAAATTACGTTTTGGATTAATCGTTTCTTCAGCGGCGGTAGAAATAGTATCAAACCCAATAAACGCAAAGAAAATTAATCCTGCGCCACTGACAACCCCATGCATCCCAAAGGGTAAAAACGGATGCCAATTTGCCGAGTCAAAATAAAATGAACCCATCGCAATAAAAAAGGCAATAACAGCCAGTTTAATAAAAACAATAATCTTATTAAAACTAGCGCCTTCTTTTACACCCAAGGTTAAAACTTTTGCTAAGAACAAAATAACGACAATCGCAGGCAAATTAATAACGCCCCCATGAAATGGATCATGACACAATTGATCGGGTAAATTTATACCCATCGCATGCAACGCTTCTTTAACATAAGCAGACCAACCAATCGCAACCGTAACTGCGTCCATGCCGTAAGCTAATAACAAATCCCACCCTATCATCCAAGCAATCATTTCCCCCAACGTTGCATAAGCATATCCATAAGCACTGCCACAACCCCCGACGGTAGAGGCTAATTCCGCATAGGCGAGGGCATTAAAACCACAGATTACCCCTGCAAGCAAAAATGAAAAAATAATAGCAGGCCCAGCTTGAGCTGAGGCAATACCCGTTAAAACAAATACCCCCGCACCAATAATCGCCCCAATCCCCAATAACGTTAAATCCGTCGCAGAAAGACAGCGTTTTAATCCTAAACTAGCATTGGAATGATCTTCTAAGGGTTTGGTTTGAAATAAGCTCTTGAAAAAGGCCATGGGGGTAATCCGCATTATTGTTTATAAGGCTGTTATTTTACGCGGAAGCGGGGAATAAAATCTATTGTTTTTCTTAGTCCAGTACGTAACTGATGTGCAGCATATTTTCCAAATTTGCTAATAGAGTCAACAACGTCTTTGATAATCTTAAAATAATGAAATTTTTTGGAATCTACTTTAGGTGCACCGCCTCCCGTATCTGCTATACAAGCATGCATGCCCGCATTCGTCATGATGCTACCCGCCATATTTCCCGCGAATCGATTAATCGCCTCCTTGGGTTCATGATAATTATTTGGAATAGCCGGTAATTCTGGCAGGAAAGGGGTGAGACCCGGTTCTTGATTTAATGCCGTATAAAATAAACGCACCACAAAAGTTCTATCATTTGCGCTTTTACAACCGATCGTTGGCATCATTCCAATCGCGCGTTGATAGGAAGCCATATACCCATTAAAAAGCGCAGCATACTGCGGATCGCGATATTTGCCCGAATAATATAAATCATCCATATAACTTTTATAGACCAAAGCAGTTACGGTAAGGAGCTGCTTAAGTTCTAATTGAGTCAGTGGATTGACCTCATCAAGACGCGCCTCTTTTATAGCAGTAATCAATCTTTTAATTTCTTGACGCTGATTTTCCCACTGTTTGCGCTGATCTTTTTCAATCTGGGCGGTGACTTTGCGCAATTCTGCGTGTTTTCGTTTTGAAAGGGATAAACAAGCTTGTATTTGGGTTAATAAGCGTTCTCTCTCTCGTTTTGCATCATTACAAGCATGATAATCTTCCGCGGATTTAGTGGTTTTGAATCTTCCTTCTAATCTTTTAACTTTCCTATCAAGGTAAGCATGCATTTTATTATACTTTTCTCGTGCTTGATTAAAATTATTTGCATTATCTGCTAATTCGGTTTGCAGCTCATGATAACGATTAATTTTAATAGGATCTCCTAATACTGCATTTTTTAATGCTAAGATAGAAGAACCTTCTAACCTAGACATATCCGTTAGTTCTTTGGCTCGATCACGCAAAATTTCGGTAAAATGAATATAAGCATTTCTATTCTGCACGCGTTGCGTATCTTTTTTTTGAAATAAATTCCACGCTGCCCATCTATTGATCCCTGCATTAAATAAATGAATCTCAGCATGAACTCGCATTTCAGTTTCGGTAACCAAATCAACGCCACTCATGCATTGCACAGCTTTAACTGCATAACCATAATTAGTCGCTTGTTTATCTATATTAAAAAAATTAGTCGTTAAAAGCTGATATCCCCACTCAATATGCATAGGATCATTCGCATTCTCACGCTCACGGCCATGCTGTCTTAAACGTGCTTCTTTCATTACAATTTCTTCAATATCATTACAAGCTTTTATTAAACAGTGAATATTACTTTCCCAAGGATCAAAGATGCGCCAAGATACTAAATCCTTATCAGGCGCAAGGCTCGCGTGTTTAATCAAAGAACAAGTGACTAAAGGCATAGGGGCTTCTTCAGCAACACCTTTAACTTCTTCTATTACAGGAACCATTTCCCCATCTTCTTGTTGTTCCAGTCTCGCTATAAAATCAGGTTTTTGAATATAATTTCCTTCAAAAGAAGTGCTTAAATTCGCGCAATGTTGTCCAATTCTTTTATCATGGGCGGTAACAGAATTGCTTTCTTCATAAGAAAAAGTATTGTTTTCTTCGTTAAAAATAAGAATATCTTTGGTATCCGAACGTACGGTTTCAGAAATTTTTATTATTTTTTTAGCAAATTCATTTTTGGAGAGCAGATTATGTTGTCCTATTAATTTTGATTTATAAGCCTCATATAATTCAGTTATCGTTTTATCTACGACTATTTCCATCAGTTTTTTTGCTTTTTGATGAAAGATTTTTTGATCTCGATCAAAATTTTTAAATTCTTCCTCACGCAATTTGTTAATATGCTTTTGAATTCTTTTTTCTTGATCGGTAATTATCAGATTTTTTGCTGCTTTGCATAATGAAGCGACTTTTTGCTGGAGCATATAAGTAAGAGGAGGGTGACGCAAATAATTAGGTTGATAAAAATGAAGTCGGACGCCATTTTTTAATTGATTGGGAAACAAATCTTTTATATCGTCATCAATCTCATCCGCTTCCAATGTGACCGTTGCAATTCCCTGGACATCATATTCTTTACTTTCTCCTTCCTCTTTTGCTTTTTCATTAAGACGTTTAATTCCTTCAGCAACTTTTTTTTCTGCTAAAAGACGTTCGTCTACTGCTGCAGCAAGATGCTGTTCACGGGTAACTCTATTCGCTTCTTTGTATTGGTCTTCTGATCCCGCCATAACGACTCCCGAACTCTTTTATTAATTATAGGACATCATGAGAAAAATATATTTTCATAACCTATTGAATAATATCAACTAATTAAAACAGCCATAATTATATTACCGACTATACTTAAAGTATATCTATTCCGGGAGGATACCAAAATGGCAGATAAATTTGATTGGGGTACGCTTGGTATACGAGCAGCAGGAGCTATTATAGGTGCTTTCGCAGGGGCTGCGGTTGCTTTTGTGGCCTGCATTGTTCCTCCTACCAAAATAGGCTGGGATAAATACGGTGCTCTGGGGGGAATTGGTGGTTTTATATTAGGTTTAGCTGCAGGCTCCACGCTCTCTTTTTATGGGGGTCTTGTAGGTGGTGTTGCTGGTGCAATTTATGCGCCTGATGGTATTGATATGGTTTTAAAGAAAATTAAAAGCTGGCTCCCTGATATTCTTTTTAAATCCAATCCTGATTCTGATATCACACCATCAAACGAAAAAGCCTCAACAGCATCGACGACTTATGCAACCTTAAGCACACAACTTGGAGCGGGAACTAAAAAACCAAGACAAGAATCAGCGGTTCAAATGAATCTAAATGAAACCTCCAAACCCACTGGATTTATGCATGGTGGTAAACCACAAAATATGCTAGAAAAAATTAAAGATTTTGTGTTCCATAGAAAACCAAAAGTATAATTAATACTTGATTAAGATCTCACTAAGGCAATCCCCTCAGGAAGTGGCTCACAAAAATCCAGTTCCGCTTGAGATACTGCTAAAGTAGTTCTTAAATTTCTTTCATTAACTCGATCTCGAATATAACTAAGCGTTGGTACTTCTTTAGGAGACAAAGGAATATAGTCTGCACTAAGATCCACTTGGTGTAAAAAAGCAAAACCGCGAGTTACTCTCTGAACTCTTTGATAACTTTCTAAGGTAGCAATGACTTCATCTACCATACCAACACCGAAGGGGGGAAGTTGTTGTAGAATACTAATGGCTTTATCTATATTTCCCCAGCGTAAATTACCAAAAAACATTTCCATTCGTTCTTCTGTTTTAAAATTTATATAACCACAAACAAAATCGGGAGGAATAGCAGGATTAGCAAAACGCTCTAAATAAGTGACACAGCGAGTCGTTTTATCGAGCTTATTGATGGACTTTTTATCCAAATGACTTTCAAACCAGTCGGTATCGAATGCTAATCGATAAGCACTATTATTTTTTTGATCAAACGCTATGACGATTTGCTTACGAACATCTGACATTGCTCTATCCCCTTATTAATCAATAAATTAGCCAAACTCTAACCTAATTCTATCTAATTGTAAATTAATTGACGAAATAAGCAAAACTGTATAAAATACAAACACATAAATATTATTATAAATACTACAAAACGAGGGGTTCGTAAATGCACATTCGCAAGATGTTGCATGAGGCCTGCGCGTCACCAGATGGACATGATGATGTTATAGCCCTGTGTGATGAAATCAAACCACAAGATTTAAATTTACCTTTTTATGCTGCTGTTAAATCAGGTGGGGCAGATACGGTTGCGTTTTTATTACTGGATAAACAAGCTAGCGTTAAAAATCCGAATCCTTCTGCAGGAAGTATATTTGACCTTGCCTTAGATAATCCAGATCAGGACGTATTTGAATTCTTGATTGATCAAGATACTCTTATCACTAAATTAGAAGATGGTACGGAAGCGATACATCTTCAAGCCTTAAAAGGTCATCCCAACACCATCAACTTTGAATTGCCGCAATTTATAACAAAAACACAAAGAGGACGTACTGCAGCCTATTACATCGGTTATCTAAACCATGAAAATTTAATTAAAAGACTTAAAGCAAAATTAACAGAAGATGCAGTGAGCAAAGAAATTAACGATGAAATGACTAGAGGTCATATTCAAAGACATTATGAGCAATATATAGCTCTGGAACCCGAACAAAAATGGGATGAATCCGATGTTATTTGTGCGGATCTTATGAAGCTCTTTAAGTCGTTACAAGTTTTAACGGATGAAGATTTACGTCTTAAAGGCGAGATTTATGTTGCGGAAGCCAACCAATACGAAGAACAAGAAAAGGATTTTAAGAAAAATTTAAAAAAAGCGATTAATACTGTCGATAAGATTAAGATTAAAACTGACGATGACTATAGAACAATTGCTAATTGTTATTTAAGGATCAACAAATTTAAAGATGTGGAAAAAGCACTTCTTGCAATTGATCAAGTTACTAATAAAAATAATGACGACAAATATAATTTAGTGAATGAAAGCGTAAAATTGTTTGAATATTATATCGATCAAAAACAATTTGAATTGGCGAATGATCTTGCAATAAAAACGCTTGCTTTGTTTCAAGATTCACCCGATTTAGCAGAAAGCTTCTCTCGTGATTTTGAAGCAATTTTATATTTTAATTTATCCATGTCCTATCACTACTTAGAAGAATTCGCAAAAAAAGAAGAGGCGCTACATAAAACTATCCAACTATTACAAGCTATCCCTGATAAAACACACGGTGAATGGGAAAGCCTAGCGACACATTTGGAATCAACACATCAATTAGATGAAGCCGTAAAAGCTTTAGATGAAGCCATTAAATCCTATGAACCAGAAGAACCTAACGAAGAAGAAAGCGATGATGAGAGCGACCAAGAAGAAGATACAGATCTATTAAGTCAATATAAATCCTCAAGAAATAATATTATTAGAAAAATTATTGTAGCAAAAGATAATGAAGCAAGAATATTTTTACAACAAGGCGATAAAGTAAAAGCTGATCAATTATACATGGAAATCATCAGGCTTTGTAACTCATTAACTTCTGTCACATTATCAAATATGGTGATTAAAGCAGAAGCTTTAAATCAGTTAAATCAAAAAGAACCCGCTAATCTTTTAATGGCTACTATTGCAGACCAACACTTTAATCTTGGAACTAAAGCAGTTGGCTTTAGGGATTATAAAACAGCGGAAACTCATACTTTAAAAGCGATTGCAGCAAGACAAGATTTAGAAGGCGATGAGAGTTTAGCTGCCTTACAAAAATATAAAATACAACTTGCCTTCATAAAAGACCAAAGAAATGATCTTATTGGAGCATTACAATCTTTACAAGAAGCTTTAGCTCATTTTACTAAGATTAAAAATAAAAAATTATATGCTAGCGAAATTTGTGATCTGTATTTCCATATGGCTGTTATTTATTACAAGTTAAATCAACCTGAAGAAGCATTATTTGCTCACGATCAAACGATGCTTATGTTGATTGAGTATAATGATGTATTAAATATTAAACCAGCAGATATGCATAGATATAATGCAACCCGCGATGTCGTACTACACTTTTTATTTTTTACTAAGATTGAACAAAATAAAATTAATGAAGCTATAATTTTATATCGCAAAATCAACAAACCCTCTGAGCAATGCAATAAGGTGTATGCAAAATACCAACCTATTCCTGCACCAAAGCTGATAGAAGCAATAGTTTCTCCTGCAAAACCTGCCAAAAAGAAAAAAAAGAAGAAAAAGAGAATAGCACCTGAAGTAGAGGAAAAAAACAGTGAAAATGTACAAAAATGCAAATCTAGAGTTAGCGATTTAATTGTAATCATGGATAAAGCGATTAATGCCTTAGATCAATGGACAGAGATTGTTGATGATACTTTAAGTTTTTCACGTGAAAGATTAAGTGAAAAGCGCAAAGAGTTATTTAAAGTAATAGAATCAAATCAAATTGAAGAATGTGTTAATGATGAATTTGAAAATACTCAAAATCAATTTATGGCGGATGAGCGTCGAGCTATCGAAGAAGAAATTAAAGAAATATTGAAAAGAAAAATTAACAAATATCAACACAAAACGGAGGGTGCTTTACTAAAATATGAAGCTAACCTTGCCACGTTGTCACTTTTAAACCCTAGAGTGTTTAAGAAATTTAAATCAGACTGTCTAATAGAAACTTCACCTCCGCCATCAGAAAGTCCACCTGTCGCGTCAGCATCACCCCTATCACCCATGAGCACTTCTTCATCGGGTTCTCCTGCTCCGAGTCCAAGCCCCATGACGCTATCAAGAGCAGTATCGCCTTCAGCACCACGTAGTGCTCAACTAAAAAGACCCGTACCCATACGTCTGGTGACAGAGTTATTTGCAATTTCTGAAGTCACTTCAGGATCCAAAAATGCTTTAATTTCAGCTTGCAATGAAATGATTCGTTTGCACTCGCATGATGAAGAAAAAGAGGGTACGGATCCCTTTCAAAGTTACTATAAAAAAATGTTAATAACGCTAAATTTATTGAATGCTATTAAATATTATAAAGAAGATTTAAATTTAAAAGTGAGCAAAGAGCTGCTGCAGTCGATTAGAAATCATATCGCTCATGATAGGTTGCGAACACATAAAGAATCCGGAATAATTTTACATTCTCTCATTGAGCATTTTCGTGACATTAGTCAGGATATATTATCCAAAGTTAGCAACGAACCACGTACTTTTAATTTGGCTTTTGCAGCCCCAATACTATTAGATAAATTCCGTCCCTTTTATCCTGATTTTGAAACTTGTGACAAAGCGCTTAATGAATCATCCGAGAAAGAAGTTAAAACCTATGAATCTTATTGGTTTCCTCTGATATTAAAAACCGAAGATAAACAAGTGGTAAGAATGTTAATTGCCATTTGCGGGGAATTATATGCTCAAGATAGGAATCTGAATTTTAGTCATGAAATTCATACGATACTTCAAAATTGCAACAAAATACGCAACAAATTGAATCACCCGCCTTATAGAGTGACAGATGCTACTCTTGAAAATACTATCGGCTTGATTAGTCAATTTTGTTCAAAAGCATTTGATGCTGAAAAATATTTAAACACACATCAATCGTTAATTCCAAGTTAGTAAGATTTAAGATCTGTTGTTTTTTATCCGGCGTGCAACGCCAATAATAGGGCGTCATTGAGAACAAATTTACAATATCTTCATTAGTGTTCAAAGCAATCGTATATTTCAAAGGGATTTGTTTGAACAGATTCAAATAAGGTTGGCCATCTTGCAAAATTCTATCATTCTTAATGACTTTAACGTCCGTAAATAATTTTTGACGTAATTCGTAAAGATGATTTTCCGATGGCGTTATCACATATAAATAGCCGTCTTTGTGTAGTAGTCTTTTTAATTCGATAAAATTTAGCGGCGAAAATATTGAGAACAACACTTGCATGGAATGATCAGCAAAAGGTAACTCTGCTATATTGCTAATAACCCAATGGATATCGTTTGTTTTTTTGCGGCTAAATTAATAGCTTCTTTAGAAATATCGACACCCCAACAATCACTGGGTTTATTAAGATTTTGTTTTAAGCGCCGTAAATAATAACCATTACCACATCCCACATCTAGGATATTCATATCCCTAGAAGAAGCGCGCGCGATCTCTTGGTTTAGTAAATCAGAAATTTTAGTATAGTAGCCTTTAGTCAAAAATGCTTCGCGGTTCTTTACCATTTCTTTATTATCACCAGGTTCTTTAGAATGTTTTCGATTGGGTAATAATAAATTCACATAACCACTGCGAGCTTTATCAAACACGTGATTTTGTTCGCAGCGATAGCTCGAAATAGCTTCGATTAAAGCGTTTTTACAGACAGGGCAAATCAATGGATTCATAGTAACCACAAGCTATTAAACTGTGCTATAATAGCTTCTTTTTGACCTATATACCATTATTCGGAACCCCCCCAGTGAACTTTAATTCTTTTCATTTAGACCCTATTATTTTAGCTAATATCCATGAGTTAGGTTATATCACCCCAACGCCTATACAGAAGGAAACCATCCCTCATATCCAAGAAGGGAAGGATGTCATGGGGCTTGCGCAGACTGGTACTGGTAAAACAGCTGCTTTTGCATTACCCATCATACAGCGACTCATTAACGGCCAAAGAGGACGAGTTCGCGCGTTAGTCATTGCTCCAACCCGCGAATTAGCCCAGCAAATTCATGATGCGTTTGTTCATTTAACCAAAACCACCAAGCTAAGATCCGTCACGCTTTATGGTGGTGTTAATATAAACACACAAATTAAGCATTTAAAACAGGGCGTTGAGATTGTAGTAGCCTGTCCTGGACGCTTGCTAGATCATTTACAACAACGAACAGTGGATTTGTCTCATGTTGAAGTTTTAGTTTTAGATGAAGCGGATCAAATGTTTGATATGGGTTTTTTACCGGATGTGCGAAAAATTTTGCGATTTTTACCAAAAAAACGTCAGACGCTACTTTTTTCAGCCACCATGCCTGATGCTATCCATCAATTAGCGACAGAAGTATTACATCATCCTGTGAAAATTAAAATTGGTCAGGTCGCTCCAGCCACTTCTGTAAAACAGGCTTTATTTCCCGTTCCACAACATCTCAAAACAGAATTACTTATTCATATTTTACATCAAACACCCAAAGAATCTGTTTTAGTCTTCACTCGCACTAAACATAATGCTAAAAAAGTCGCTTTAAAACTAGAAGCGGCAGGATTTAGTTCAGCTTCTTTACAAGGTAATTTATCCCAAAATAGACGTTTAGCAGCGATGAATGGCTTTCGTGATGGCAGTATACAAATCTTAGTAGCAACAGACATCGCAGCACGTGGTATTGATGTAAGCAGCATTTCGCATGTCATAAATTATGATATCCCAAGCACCGTTGAAGCTTATATTCACCGTATAGGTCGCACAGGACGCGCTGCTAAAGAAGGGGAGGCGTTTACGCTTATTACAGAGGATAATCAATCTGAAGTGCGCGCTATTGAGCGCGTATTAGGCAGCAAGCTGGAACAACGCAAATTAGAAGATTTTAATTATAGCAAAACAGCACCCGCGCGTACTTTGGGGAGTGCTGCGACATTTAAACCGAGAAGAAGAAAGCGGTAATCACTTTTTAGCTGTTTTTTCTGGAGCAAAATCAGCACTCTTGGTTTTATTATTTTTTAATACTATAAACAAATTATCGTATACATTATTCGCGCTCCACACATACCAACCGGAAACGCTTTTTGCATCTTCAACGGCGCGAATTTCTTGCAGTAAATATTTTTGTTTTTGTGCGTTAGAAGTTTTTTTCAAGTAATGATAATTAGCTGCTTCAATAAATGCATGAACTTTAAAAGGGGGATTACCCTTAAATTGGCCTACTAATGTATTTAAGGATTTATTAATAGTCGTGTAGGGATCAGCAGAAAATCGTTCATAGGGCCAAAAATGTGAGGGATAAACCATAGGGTTTACACCATCAACGCTATCTGCAAACATTTTAATATCTTGGCCAATATGCATAGAAGGGTAGTAACTGACTTCACCAAAGATATCAATTTCCATAGGCACATGCTGTGCATTAATTTTTTCTTTGTACCATTTAATAATTTGATAAACATCTTTAGCATGCTGCGGATTTGCAGGTTGTTTTGAACTATATCGGATATAATCCAGTTGTATCGCATCAGAACCCGCTTTAATCGCATCTTCGGCTAATTTAAATTTTTCTTCCCAATGGGCTTTAGAATGAATTTGTTCCGAGTTACCGCCATCAGAAAAAACCACAATTCGCGTCACATTTTTAATACCGGCGGCTTTCACTTTCGCAATAGCAGGAGCATAACGAGAACTATAATACTCATGATCAATAACAAAAGTATTTATCCCTGCCGCTTTCGCTTCACGAATAAAATAATTTAGTTTTTCAGGATTTTCTAACATGTATTGGGTTAAGTAAATACCCTTATCCCAGGCAAGCGCTGATTGAACAGCAGCAAAAATAACAAATCCGGTGAAAACGCTTATGAAAGATTTATTCCACATAAAATCTCCCTTTCGGTTATTCATCCATCATTCTAGATTAGCATATTTGGCGAAGTAAAATTTACAAAAAAAGCCCATAAAAAGCATATTTATATCTATTTATCAATCATATAAAAATATTATCAATAATCACGGTAAGCACCAACTTACAATAAGATAGCGAGGTTTATGCTTACTGAAATTTTACCTATTATATTAAACAATGCGTTATAACTCTTAAGAAAACCTTAAGGTTTGGGGCGTATAGTAATCTAAACTTAATAACGCATCCCGAGACATAAAATGACCACCAGCGCCATAGCAAGAAAACTAGTATCAGAGGAGAAAAACCAGGCACCTGGTCCTATTACTTTAGATTCTAATTATAAACCTGCGCATAATTTCACTGTCCTATTCTTAAGGTCTGGTAAAATTTTATGTATTTCTGAATCTTATCGTTATCATTTTAATCATGAGGGTTCTATAACGATTTTTAATCCGGCTGTGAAAGATATAAATGGAAAGGTCGCATCAACTACCCATCCATTACAAAGAGAAATCCGCTATCTTGATTTTTACGATTTTTTATACCCGGGAAAAATTTTACCGGAAGACGATACAGTATTGAATCTCGCACCATCTGCAAAAGCTATTTGCGAAAAAATGCGTCAAAAACCACTCGATATATACTCAATTTTTGTGCTAGAAAACCAGATGAAACATTTAGAGGTGTGGAATGATTTTAAGAGCCCTGAGGTATTTCACGATGCCTTTCATCACGTAGAGGCGCTACAAAGAAACGGCCGTAGCTATATAGCAGGCATGGAGCCGGGCGATTGGAATACTACTTTTTATGTTAGATATTGTCCTCGTACCAGAATATTAGCCACCGTAGATAGCATCAGAGGTGAAGAGGGACCTAATTTTGGTCATATTATTACACTGTGGAAAAAAAATCGGACTCGTAATTCAAACTATAAATTTTTATTGATAGGAAGCATTGGACCCAAACTAGTTCAAGAAAATCATGACTATTTTGAAGGATGTAGGTATTTAACATTTTTGCCAGATAATAATCTATTTTGCATTTTTTACAAAAGTGAAGTGCTGAGAGTTATTCTTGCCCATCCTAACGGTACTGAAATCATTCATGATCAGCAATTCTCAATGCATGCAGGTTACCTAGAGAAGGTTATTCCTTTTCCTGATAAAAGAAGACTCTTATTAGAGTTTTCGTCTATAGAAAAAGGGATCAAACTTATTATGTTTGATATAGCCAACTTCACTTTTCATGAAATAGATTTGCCGCCCGATATGAAAGAAATCTATGCGCTGCATTCAGATGGGCGAATGGTTATTAGAAATCAAAAAAATGAACTGCAACTCATTCATCACTCGCAACTATATGCTGCACAAATGAGCGAGGTTGCCAGTGCAATTACTCAGGCAGAGGATAGTTTAATACCTGATATATCAACTATAGTTGCAAGCTACGTGGGCAGTGATTTTCAAGCATCAAAAGCTTGGGCAACCTTATTTCAAAAACCACTCCCCATTCAGCCCGACGGGTTTTTATCAACCGCACTAAGATCGTTACCACCTTACATAAAATGGGGACTTGGCTTGAAGAGCTGATCCAAAAGCGCATGATTTATTTTCTAGCTAACATACAATATTCTTCATATTCTGTACGCATCGCGACCGCCTCGCGATAAAAGAATCTACTCGCTTTTGATTTTTGACCTTCAAAGGTATAGGCTTCTCGTTCTGCTAATTTTATGGCATTTGGAGTCTGAGATAATTCATTTTTCAGAATGCCTAAAATTTTTTGAGGTATCGTTAAAATAATGTCTTCAGAGTTAGTCGGCTGAAAGGTTAATTCATATCGATTTGCTCTTACGGCTAGATCAAGTACCTGAATCGTTGTTCCTTGATACACATAGGTGAAAGATTTAATTGTTGGTTTCCATCCGGATGAAATTATATCTTGATATAATTCTTTTTTGATAAAATCAAGCTTGGGTCTTGCTAAACAACCTTTACTAGCAGCCATAAATTTCTGCAATTTTTTATTTTGTTCTTCAGTTAATTGACTTCGCTTTTGCAACTCTAATAATTTTTCAAATTCAGCAATACGCGCATCGCCTTGATCTAATTTAGAATTGTAAAGGGCTATTTGTGTTTCAGTGATAGGAAATACAGGCGCAGCGGAAAATGCAGTATTGCTTGGATTATAGCAATTGGGCATCATGTGTAAATTGGAATGAAATGCATGAATGAGCTCATGATTAAAGGTTAAAACTCTGTTAGCATCAAAATGTGACGCTAAGTTTACCGGCATAATGATTTCATTTCCGACAGCAGAGAAAACTGCCCCAACCATGGCGATACCAAAAGCGCCTGTATCACTCGGCAATATTCTTTTTAGACCCGCGGTATTGGTAAGAGAAAAGGTAAGAGGGTTATCTTTTGTTAAAACAAAAGATAATCTATCTAATGTATCAGGAAATTGTTCTGCCGCTTTAACAATCGAATCTAGGGTATCTTGGGCACCCTTGTTCACTTCAGGCGTTAATTGCATTTCAGCATCGAAGAAATGATTTTCATTGATTAATTTTTTTAATTCATTTTTTGAAATTTTTTTGAGAATGCGACCAGAAGAACAAGTCGAGGAATCTGTGCTATCACAATCTGATACGGGTTTAGATTTCTTTTTGCGTGTTGCTTCTGCTAAAACAAATTGTGATTGGAATGTCATTAAAAATAGTACTGCCCCCATGGCTCCTATGGCCCACTTTGGAAATATATTTTTCCTTGATCTTAAGGGTTTGAGTTCTACTTCGGGAGTAGGGGAGTTGGAAGAGGATTCCGCGCCCATGTTTCTTATTTTTTCATTTAATTCTTTTTCTTTTAAAACTCGTTGCGCTTCTTGGTCTCGCGCTCTTAGCGGTTCTTTTGATCGTTCCGATAAAGCATACTTCTGGTGTTCTTTTCGTAAAAAACGTTCTTGTCTTTGGGCAAATACTTTATTGGGATGAGGCATAAATAGGTACGATTTATTTATAAATTTTGGCCATAATACATTTAACTAGAACCAAAATAAAGCGGGACTGCTGAAACTATACTGCCGATAATGCATAAAACATCAATTTATCAATAACTTAACTAATATTTCATCTCTTAAGATTTCCTTAAGGTTTAAAATGTAAGATAAGCTATAAAATTAAATATGATGGGGTAAACATGCCAAAAGTTATTATCAATGATAAGTGGACGTATCAGGATATCTTTCAATATATGTACGATTTTGACGAGATAGAGTTACAAGGTAACTTTTTACAAAAATTTATTTATATGCATTATCTTAAGATGATTGGTTCTTTTCCTCAACAGCATAGACCCGATATTCTTTCTTATTTGAAAAAAGTACGGGAACATTTAGAGAAAAAATACCCCGACCTACGGTTGGGACCTACCGATATTTTCCGCATTTTGCTTGAAAAAGCACGATCCCACTTTTTTTCCGAGCGCGATACTCAGTTGATTCCTTATTGGTTACAATTTATTACACCCGAGAAATATCAAATTATTCTAGCTGAAGCTAAGAAACCAAAGAGTTACGATGACGGCTATCATGGTGGACCTGTAAAGCACTACACTGTTACTAATCAGCGTTTAATTGATACACTACAGGGCGCACAACGAGAAGTTGGTAAACAGGTTACACCTGAATTACAGGCGATTAAATGTGTTATAGAAATTCAAAGTGACTTGGATTTAGAAAATTTTTTCCGCACAAAAATTATCGATTTTGATGATTTTATTTTATCTGCGAATCTAATCCGAAAAAATATTTATTTTAACCGTTTTTCTTATGGTGTGGATGAAAATGCTGAAAAAATACGCCGTCTTATTGAGAAAAAATATCCTGAGTTGCGTTTAACGAGTGATGATATTTATGGGTTTTTAGTCCACACAATAAAAAGTCGGGGTAGATATGCTTTTCAACTTCATGATTATACGTATTGGTCACAATTTTTAAGTTTAACGCAAATACAACGGTTACAGTTAATCGTAACAACAGGAAATGAAGAAGTAGATCATTACGATGGCCCTCCGGGCGGAGCGCATCCGGTTAAGATTGTGGTAAGCGAACAACTGGTTACTATATTTAAAGCAATTTTAGAAGATAGAAAAAAAGGAAAAATTGATGGGATTATATTTGATATTGAAGAGAAGGGTGATGCTGAGATACCTCCAGTTCTACCGCTCAAGCCTGTCGCTGCTAGACATGAAGAAAAGGAAGAAGTAGTAGATCGTGACAATGGACCCAAACCTCCTGGTGGACCACGTCCGGAAGCTGTGGCTCCGCAACCAGTCGCTGGAAACCGTCAACCGGCACCTATAAAAGCTCGTGAGCACAAGCTAAATATTGACGTTCCTGAAGATTACGTGTGCGGAATTTCCAAAATGATCATGCGAGTACCCGTCTCTGCAACCGATACACACACTTATGAGCAAGAATATCTGATTGACTTGGTAAAAAGAGGCCAAGTTAGTCCTTACACAACAAAACCCTTTGCCCCTAACGAAGTTGGTGTACTCAACCGTCCTTTGCTCTCTATCATCGAGAAATTTTTAAAAGCACATCCCGAAGCATTAGAAGATGTACATATGCCTAATTCATTGGTACAGGATTGCTTCAACGCAATTAAAAGGGATGATGTGAAAACATTTCAGAATTTATGCGAGCAAGATGAACGCCTCTTCACTATTATTCCTTCTGAAGTAAAAGATACTATCGGTCGTTATTGCCAATCTGATATCAATGAAACTGCGATGCAATATGCAATACGCCTCGGTTCAGCAAGAATTATGGGTTACATCAAAGAGTGGCGACGACGTAGCCCAGGAAAAAGGTTAGAAACGCCCTATGCTCAAGAAATTAAACATAACGAAGATCTTTTATTGGCAATTACAGAGAATGATGAAGCAGGATTCGCTAAACTCATTGATCAAGCGAATCCAAATAGCGTTAATAAGGAAAGAGATACCGCATTGCATCTTGCAGCACGGTATGGTCGTGTAGGGATGATGAGAGCGTTACTCAGCAGAAACGCTGCCATGGTACCCGCCTATAATGGTGATACACCCTTACACACAGCCGCTCACTATAACCAAATAGAAATATTACAGTTATTATCTAACGAATTTAGCGAACAGGTAGATTGGCAGGCAAAAGGAACGCGCGGTAGAACTGCATTGCATACAGCTGCTGATCGTCGTTCATCGGAGGCTCTGGCATTTTTACTCACTAAAATAGACGCCAATGCTCGAGATAGAGAGGGAAGAACGCCATTATTTGATTTATGCCAAGAGGGGTTCCCTTACTTAGCAGATGAAGCAAAACAACTTCATCTCGTTCACCTGTTGTTGGGAAAACAGGCTGATATTTATGCGAGAGATAATCAAAATAATACTTTATTACACGTTACGAAAAACGCAAAAATACTAGA
>JABDEM010000005.1 GCA_013287085.1 Gammaproteobacteria bacterium | reverse complement strand
TGCATTGGCTGCATAAATATTCATACTATGCGCGGGATTGATCACAATGACTCGACGCCCGCCTAGCAAAGCCGTTTGTTGAACAAACTCAGTAACCTCGCGTATTTGATCTATTTTAATCGCATGTTTAGGTTCAGCCTCTATCCACAAACGATCGGGATGCGTGCCAGATTTTAATAATAAACAAGATTGGCAGTGGCCACAGGTATCTATGCATAATAGTTTTGCGACAAAATTTTCAGTAAATGTTTTTTCTGCACCCACAAGCAATAACGCATGGGGTAAACGATTTTGCTCTAACTGCTGCCAAAGGATATCACTCATTTAAGACTCTTATTATTTCATCTTGAACAGTTTCTAAATCTTTAGTCGCATCAATGACTCGAAAACGCTTAGGATCCTCTTCGGCTCTCAATAGATAAGCTCTACGCACTCGATCAAAAAAATCTACGGCTTCTTGTTCAATTCTATCTTGAGGGCCCCTGTGTTTCGCGCGTGCTAATCCAACTTCAGGTGGCGCATCTAACAAAATTGTTTTGTCAGGCAATAATTCATTGACTATCCAATCGTCTAACATTTTGATATGAGCGAGTGAAATATTACGACCGCCGCCTTGATAAGCATAACTTGCATCAATATAACGATCACACACTACCCATTTTTGTTCTTGCAAGGCAGGAAGTATTACTTGTTGAATATGTTGCGCCCTACAAGCAAACATCAATAATAATTCAGTATTGGTTGCGAGTATTTCTTCTGAATTAGGATTTAATAAAATATGCCGTATTTGTTCAGCAATTTCTGTACCGCCGGGTTCGCGTGTTAATATAAAATCAATTTCTTTTTGTTTAAGATACTGCTCTATAAATCGAACAGCGGTTGTTTTTCCAACGCCTTCAATCCCCTCAATGCTTAAAAATATTCCTAGCTTTTTCATAATTAAAAAACCCTTTTTGAGACGCGACTTTGGCGGCAGTAAAAACTGCCTGATTGTGATCAGGAAGTGAGGTTGAAAATTGATGGCTACCATCACCTTTGGCTACAAAATAGTAGTAATTATGCTGCATAGGATGCAAAACTGCTAGGATAGAATCAATACTTGGCATAGCGATAGGCGTAGGCGGCAAGCCTTTTTTGGTATAAGTATTATAGATAGTTGGCGTGGTTAAATCGGTTTTATGGATTTTGCCCTTATAACGATCCCCCATGCCATATATAACCGTTGGATCAAATTGTAATAACATATTTTTTTTCATGCGGTTAATTAAGACACCCGCAATGATGGGACGTTCTTGTTTTAAATACGCTTCTTTTTCAACTAAAGATGCCGCAATTAAAACATCATAAGGTTTTTGAAAATATAAATTCGCATCACGCATATCCCAAGCTTGTTTAAATTTAGCTTCCATTTCATGATACGCACGACGTAAGACCATGAGATCCGTTGCGCCTGTCATATAATAATAAGTATCGGGAAAAAATTGTCCTTCGGGATGAGTTTCTTTAGATCCTAATTTCTGCATCAACTCTTCATCTTTGAGATGATCCAGCATATGATGCAATTCAGTTTCTTGATGCAGCGCATCACGCACTTGCTTAAAATTCCAACCCGCAATAATCGTAAAACTATGATAAATAATCCCCTTGCCCTCTACCATTCTATTCATCATATCTCTAGGTGTAGTACCTTTAGGGAAAATATATTCTCCTGCTTTCCATTGCGTAGAATCATGACGGATATGTAATAAAATTGAAAATAAAAGCGGGTGTTTAATAATGTTTTGGTGTGTTAAATCGCTAATAAAAGATTTAACAGAAGCGCCGGGTTGAAGCACATATCTAAACCCAGCCTCTTCTGTTACTAAAGGCGTCATTAAAAATTTTAACCACGCACCGATAATCATTAAAAAAAAGATTATCAGTATCGTTCGTTTAGCCATCCTTTAGCTGCCGAAAAAGTAGAGCTCCGTTTGTTCCACCAAAACCAAATGAATTAGAAAGTGAAGCCGTAATTTTCATGGGTTGTGCTCGGTGGGCCACTAAATTGATATCACACCCTTCATCAGGATTATCTAAATTAATAGTAGGTGGTGCTATTTGATCGCGAATCGCTAAAATTGAAAAAACTGCTTCAACAGCACCCGCTGCACCTAGTAAATGACCAATCATCGATTTGGTTGAGCTCATCGCGAGTTTATAAGCATGATCACCAAAAGCGCGTTTAACAGCTAAGACTTCTAGCTCATCGCCTGCCGGTGTTGAAGTTCCGTGTGCATTAATATAATCAACTTCGGAAGGTTTCATATTGGCATCACGTAAAGCCGCTTCCATCGCTAATTTAGCGCCTAAACCTTCTGGATGTGGAGTCGTAATATGATAACCATCACCACTCATACCAAATCCTACGAGTTCTGCATAAATTTTCGCGCCGCGTTTTTTAGCATGTTCATAACTTTCCAAAACCAAAATCCCAGCGCCATCGCCTAACACAAAACCATCGCGATCTTTATCCCAAGGACGGCTCGCTTTTTCAGGCTCATCGTTTCGGGTTGATAAAGCACGCATGGCAGCAAATCCAGAGATACCTAATTTAGTGGAAGCCATTTCAGCGCCACCCGCAATCATGACATCGGCTTCACCCAACGCAATCGATCGCGCGGCGAAACCAATATTATGTGTACCCGTAGTACAAGCTGTCACTATCGCAATATTTGGCCCTCTGAATCCATACATAATAGAAACATTCCCCGCAATCATATTAATAATTGCACCGGGAATAAAAAAGGGAGAAATACGACGTGGACCGGATTCTTGTAAAATAGTATGCGATTTTTCGATCAAGAGTAAGCCACCGATTCCTGAACCAATAGCAACCCCTACACGATCTTTTTCTTCTTCAGGCACATGTTCTAAGCCTGCATCTTTTATTGCTTCAACTGCTGCTGCAATACCATATTGAATAAAGACATCTCGCTTACGCGCTTCTTTTTCGTTCATATAGGGAAGCGGATCGAAATTTTTAACTCGAGCACAAATTTTGCAACTCAAATCTGATGCATCAAAATGATCAATGGCAGTGACGCCACTTTTGCCTGCTAAAATAGCTTTCCAGCTATCAGCTACATTAAGACCGACAGGCGTCACTAAACCAAGGCCTGTAACCACTACGCGCCTTTTATTCAAAAGAAACCTCCAAAAGAGAGATTTTTAGCTCTTGCTATGCTCGCCAACATGAGTGGAGACATAATCAATTGCTTGTTGGATGGTGGTGATTTTTTCTGCATCTTCATCAGGAATTTCAGTTTCAAATTCTTCTTCTAGAGCCATTACTAATTCAACAGTATCTAAAGAATCAGCTCCTAAATCGTCCACAAAAGAAGCATCGTTGGTAACTTCCTCTTCTTTCACGCCCAATTGTTCTACAACGATTTTTTTAACGCGCGCTTCAATCGTACTCATAAAAATTATATCCCCTTTAATATTAACAATAATCTTACGTCGCTAGTTTATTCGAAAACCTATAAGTTGCAAATAGTTAATTCATGTACATCCCACCATTCACATGCAAAGTTTGCCCGGTAATATACCCTGCTGCCTCAGAGCTCAAAAAAACTACAGCTGCGGCTATATCTTCAGGACTTCCTATGCGTTGTAATGGTATACGATCAGTCAGCGCCTGCCTATGTTCTTCTGACAATTTTTTGGTCATATCGGTATCAATAAATCCGGGGGAAACGGCATTCACCGTCACATCCCGAGATCCTATTTCTAAGGCTAAAGCTTTAGTAAACCCAAGCAAACCTGCTTTTGCTGTTGCATAATTCACCTGCCCTACGTTACCAATGGACCCTACCACAGAGCCTATGCTAATAATTCGTCCCCAGCGCGCTTTGATCATATCGCGCACACAAGCACGGGTCACACGATAAAGAGAATTAAGATTAGTATCTATGACCTTACTCCACTCCTCGTCTTTCATGCGTAACATAATATTATCTTGTGTGACAGCCGCATTATTCACCAAAATAGACGGCATGCTGAAATGCTCTTTAATAAAAGTTATGGCTTGCTCTACGGATTCTGGTTTTGATACATCCATCATGACACCAGAACCTTGAATATTTTGCTGCTTTAAAACTTCAGTAATTTTTTTCGCGCCTTCTTCAGTGGTCGCGGTTCCAATAACTATATGTCCTACTTTTCCCAACGCACTCGCGATGGCCTGTCCAATGCCACGACTAGCGCCCGTTACCAAGGCCACTTTAGGTGTATTCAACATGGCACACTCCTTAATTCTAAATTTGAATCAATGCGTTTTATAAGGCCGGTTAATACTTTACCGGGACCGCATTCAATGACTTCAGTAATTCCGAGTTTTGAAAATTCTTGAATCGTTTCAACCCATCTTACTGGGCTATATAATTGCCGAACTAATCCATCACGAATTTGCTCTGGCGTTTTATAAAAATTTGCATCGACATTATTAATCACAGGTATTTTTGGTGTCTCAATCGTTAGTGAATCTAACAACTTGGCTAATCGATCGGCTGCAGGTTTCATGAGCGCACAATGCGATGGAACACTCACGGGTAGTAATTTTGCGATTTTTGCACCTTTTTCTTTGGCTGCAATAATCGCACGTTCAACCGCTGCTTTATGTCCTGCAACAACCACTTGCCCGGGGCTATTATAATTAGCTGGCATTAACACTTCAGAGCCCGCACAAGCTTCACAAATTTGTTTTACTGTCGCATCATCTAAGCCGACAATAGCAGCCAGTGCACCCACACCTTGGGGTACTGCTTCTTGCATATATTTGCCACGTGCCGCAACTAAACGAATCGCATCTTTAAATGTTAATGCTTGAGCGCACACTAAAGCCGTATATTCACCTAAACTATGACCCGCTAAAATAGCTGGTTCACATTGCATCACTTGCCATAATGCAAAAGAAGCTGCGAGTAAAGCCGGTTGTGTATGTTCTGTTTTATCTAATTCTTCAGAAGGACCCTTTGCAACTAACTGCCAAAGATCATAATTTAAAACAGCAGATGCTTCTGCAAATGTTTTTTCAATCACTGAAGATTCTTTAGCAATATCACTTAACATTCCCACAAATTGGGAACCTTGACCTGGAAAAACAACACCCAATTTATTCACGTTTGGTTTTCCTCAATATTTTATTAAAGCAGAACCCCAAGCCAATCCACCGCCAAAACCTTCGAGCAATAAAATCTGTCCGCGTTTGATTTGCCCGTCGCGAATTGCTTTATCTAAAGCGAGAGGAATAGAAGCGCTAGAAGTATTGCCTTGTTCATCTAAAGTAATGGCCACGCGATCTAGAGGTAAATCTAATTTTTTTGCCATAGCTTGAATAATACGAATATTCGCTTGATGCGGGACTAGCCAATCGACATCCGATTTAACTAAACCATTCGCCGCCAAAGTTTCATCAAATAATTCATCTAAAATATTGACCGCTAATTTAAATAAATGGTTGCCTGACATTTTAAGATAAAGCGCAGATTCGACATCAATGGGTTTACCGACGGATGTATCTAAATATAAAACATCTTTATGGGTGCCATCTGCATGCAAATGCGTGGATAAAATTCCAGGCTCATTGCTTTTACCTAAAAGAACGGCGCCCGCTCCATCACCAAACAAAATACAAGTACTGCGATCTGTCCAATCTAATACTCGGGACATCACTTCACTGCCAATCACTAATACATTATCAACACTACCGTCACGAATGTATTTATCAGCAATACTTAAACCGTAAACAAAACCCGCACAAGCCGTGGAATTTAAATCAAACGCCGGACAACCGGCAATTTCTAAACGTTGTTGCAATAAACACGCCGTGCTCGGAAACATTTTTTCAGGTGTTGTGGTTGCAATAATAATCATGCCAATTTCGCTAGGCGCGATATTAGCCGCTTTCATCGCAGCGCGCGCTGCATTTTCAGCCATGCTTAAAGCTGTTTCATGATCTGCTGCAATATGTCTTTTTAAAATACCCGTGCGTTCAATAATCCATTCGCTGGTAGTATCTAACGTTTTTTCTAAATCAAAATTCGTTAAGATTTTTTCAGGTAAATAACTACCGGTCCCAAGAATTTTAGAGTAATTCATCATTAAGCATCTTCTGAATTAAGAGGAGAGGATTTTAAAATACGCTCAACTTCACTGCGGATACGTTCAGGGATATTTTTATCGACTTCAATCATCGCTTCTTCAATCGCATGCGCGAAAGCTGGAATATTGGCTATCCCGTGACTCTTGATCACAATCCCTTGTAATCCAACAAAGCTAGCACCATTATATCTTGCAGGATCAATGCGCTTAATTAATGATTTTAAAACTGGCATAGCAATCAAGCCTGCAATCTTGGTAAAAATATTTCTTAAAAAAGCATCTTTAATTAATTTACCAATGAAAATAGCGACCCCTTCACTGGTTTTTAAAGCCACATTTCCAACAAATCCATCGCACACGATGACATCGGCTTTGCCTTTATAAATTTCATCGCCTTCGATATAACCTTCATAATTAATGGCTGTGCATTGTGTTAATAATTGCGCGGTGCGTTTGACTTGCTCATTGCCTTTAATATCTTCTTCACCAATATTTAATACATACACGGAAGGATTGGGAATATTATCGACAGCCGTTGTTAGAACAGAACCCATCACTGCAAATTGAAATAAAACTTCGGCGGAAGAATCGACATTACCGCCTAAATCCAACATACGCATATTTTTTTTGCCATCAGTCGTTGGAAAAGCAGAAACAATGGCTGGGCGATCAATGCCTGAAATAGTTTTTAATACAAAACGAGCGGTTGCCATTAAAGCGCCTGTATTGCCCGCACTCACACAAGCTTGGGCTGCACCTTCTTTTACAAGATTGATCGCAACACGCATAGAAGAATCTTTTTTAGTACGCAAAGCATGCGCAGGCTGCTCATCCATTTCCACTTGCTCAGAGGCATGTCGAATCGTCAGACGATCTTTGGCATAAGTTTTGGATTTTAAGGCGTCGGATAAAATATCTTCACGCCCTACTAAAATAAGGTGTAAGTTTTCATGCTTTTTGAGTGCTTGCAAAGCTGCAGGCACAATGACAGGAGGGCCATGATCGCCCCCCATCGCATCCACTGCTATGGTAATCTTATTCAAAGCTTTTACTCTTTGTCGTTTTCGTCTTCTTCCGAAACTACGCTTTGTGCAATCACTTGACGACCCTTGTAATAGCCATCTGGGCTCACATGATGACGACGATGGGTCGTACCTGTTGCCATATCGACAGAAAGGGTTGGGCTTCCTAAAGCAGAATGCGCTCTACGCATTCCACGTCTAGAACGTGATACTCGACTTTTTTGTACAGCCATGGTTTAAATCCTCTACTCTTTACTCTTTAAATCGTCTTTTGAACGTAAAATAGAAATCACGTTAAAAGGGTTATTTGATTCGGTGGTTCCAGCCTCTAAAGGCAATTTTACTTTACACTTATTTGCATCATGCATAGGTACAATTGGAAGCGCGATAATAATCTCATCTTCAATCATATCTAACAAAGCCAACTCTCCCTCTATAGCTATCACGGGGTCATACTGCTCAGGCAATTTTTCCGCCTCATCTTCCGTTTGGACTATCCCTGACAAAAACTCGTCTATTATGTCATATTTAAAAGGTTCCATACAGCGCTGACACTGTAAAGTTAAGCTAGTTTTTAGCTGACCCTTTAATACACAAATATCCTGCTCATCCATAGCAAAATCTGCATCGACCGTCACTTCCCCTTCGGTAGAATGCAAACTGGGAACTAGCCTCTGCATATCACCCAACATAAAATTTCCCTGCAACTGCATTTTATGCGCCGCAGATCTAAAAGGATCTATTTTATAAGGTAAGCGATTTGGCATAGGCCGGGATTGTATGCAAAGCCTAACCCTAAGTCAAATAAGAAGTTTTAAACATTCTGCTAAGTCTGCATCCAAAGGCGAGGTTACTCGAATTTCTTCCCCCGTAGAGGGTAAAACAAAGGCAAGGGTATGGGCATGTAAAAACAGCCGTTTAAGACCTTTTTGCTTCATTTCTTTATTAAACTCTTTATCCCCATACTTCTCATCCCCCGCCACAGGATGGCCCTTATAGAGCGCATGAACACGAATCTGGTGGGTACGGCCCGTTAATAACTTAGCCCGAACTAAAGTGCAATCTTTATATTTTTCAATCACTTCAAACACTGTTTTTGAGGCTTTACCTTCACTGTGTACTTTAACCATACGCTCGCCGCTGGTTAAGATATTTTTCATTAAAGGCGCATCTACACTCAAGTCTTTTTCAGCCCATGATCCTTTAGTTAGCGTCCAATATTCTTTTTTTATAGCCCCTTTCCCTTCACGTAATAGTTCATGAATTTCACGCAACACACTGCGTTTTTTAGCAATCATCAAACATCCAGAAGTATCTCTGTCTAATCGATGCACTAGCTCTAGCTGGGGTAATTGGGGGTAAACGGTTTTTAAAATTTCAACAATACCCCAAGGCTGATTGGTGCCACCGTGCACGGCAATTCCTGCGGGTTTATTGATAATAAACAAGCCTTTATCTTCATAAATAATACGGCTAACTAACAAATCTCTTAGACGAGTAGGCAAAAGTGTCGCTTCTTTCTCCTCTTCTATTCTTAAAGGCGGGATACGAATTTGATCCTCTGCTTGTAACCTATAACTAGGCTCCGCCCTTTTTTTATTAACCCGCACTTCGCCCTTACGCAATAGCCTATAAATACGTGTTTTAGGGATTTTTAATTGAGTAATCAGGAAATTATCTATTCTTTGACCCTCAAAAGCCGGGTCAACGGTTAAATAATAAACTGTAGATTTATTTGCCACAAGTCCTTCCCACTGGATAAAAATTTGGTATTATAGTGCGCAAACGAGGATAACATTATAATGCAACATACTAAAGTACCAGAAATTTTAGATCCTATAGATGAAACTGAACCTTATAATCCTTATGTTTATTATGGTTTTATGGCATTAAGCTGTGGAAATGTCATTAGCACTCCTATTGCGAGTTACCAAAGCGCGGAATGGGCCCAAGAAGGTTTTGAGACCACTTGTGACACTCTGTCACTTACCCCTATTAAACCCCTGGGTGGAAAAATTATTTTTGCGGATTCGTTCATAACAGAAACCGTAGGCGGTGTTCTGGTTCCAGGCATGGGCAACTCCTGCATTGAAGCATCTCAAAGGGTTTATCAATTTTCGTCTATTGAAAACAAAGGACAAAAATTATGCGCGTGGACCCAAGAAATTTTTAGTGACCGTTATCGTTTTGTTGAGGCTGGTTTTCGCGGGTTAAGTTATGCCTTAGTAGGCTCTCATTTTGTTGCCGGAAGTCTGCCTGCGGTTAAGATAGTATGGGATGCAAACCCATTAGGCGATTATGGAACTCCGGTTCTTTGTGCTTATTTTCTAGCAAGCTCTGTGACGAGCTATGGGCTTTCTTATGCAGAAACTTGTTACTATGGCATCGAGCGCACCATTGATTTTATAAAGGGAAAAGGCAAAACCTATAATCAAGCGGTTTTTTTAGCAAAAATACTCGCGGGAACTTATATCACGCTGACTATCGCTGACCGTGCATTTTTTAGTTCTTTCACCATGAATGGATGGGGACTTGCTTCTGATCTATGGGGAGCAGCCTCTGGTATTGGCTTTGCGCATTTTGCTTATAGCTTTAATACCATAGACGGTTGTTTAGAGCCTAGAAGAGAAGAAAACTCACCACGAAAAATTACTTGCGCTAAATTAACCGCTACTTTAATTTCTGTTTTGCAGCCCACCGCAAGAATTTTCATGAAAATAAAATCCATTACCGGCAATCCTTTCAATCAAAAACTTTTATCGCCTTTATCACAAGTAGTAACAGGTGTTGCTATCGGTATAGGAGTAGGTGTTAGCCGCTTTTATTCGCTGAATAAAAAGATGACTGATAATTTACAATGGCTGCTTCCCAAAGCAAGTCAGAATCCAAGCACTTTATTTAGTAGTCCGAAAGCAGCCGCTATCGCCCAGCAACCAAGAAAAAGATCCCTATCTCGTTGATCCAGCTATAAAACGCTGTTATAGTTACGCTTGGCCTAAGAAGGCCAGAATAAACAAGGATGCATTTGTAATGGAAGGATGCGAGCAAAAAGCACACCGACACTTACTATGATTTTTTAAATAAATCAGATACTTATCACAAATGCATAACCTAATTAATTAACTATTGCGCGTACCCAATTGAATAGGATCTAAAGAGTTGAGAAGAACATTACCCTCCCTCGGCACACATATTGCACCCGATCTATCCTTTGGCTTACTTGCGCCCATTCAAAAGAGATTAAGAAACCATGAAAAGAATGTTAGTCAATGCAACTCACAAAAACGAAGAGTTGCGAATCGTCTTAGCGGACGGTCAGTTTTTATATGATTTGATTATTGAACCTTATGTACGAGAACAAAAACAATCCAATATTTATAAAGGACGAGTCACCCGAATAGAACCCAGTTTAGAAGCCGCTTTCGTTGATTACGGCGAAGATAGACATGGTTTCTTACCCTTAAAAGAAGTGGCACGTTCTTGTTTTAGATCCAATTACAACGACTCTGGTCGTGGTCGCCCTAGCATTAATGAAGTATTAGAAGAAGGCCAGGAACTCATTATTCAAGTCGATAAAGAAGAGCGCGGCTCTAAAGGCGCAGCGTTAACTACTTTTATTTCGCTCCCAGGATCTTATTTAGTTTTAATGCCTAACAATCCGCGTGCGGGTGGTATTTCAAGACGTATTGAAGGCGATGAAAGAACCGAATTACGTGACAATCTTCAAGCGCTGAATTTACCTGAAGGCATGGGACTTATTATCCGTACCGCCGGCAGTGGTAAAAGCTCTGAAGAATTACAATGGGATTTAGATATTTTATTAAGACATTGGGATGCGATTAAACAAGCTACTGTTCAACGTCAAGGTCCGTTTTTAATTTACCAAGAAAGCAATGTCGTTATTCGCGCAGTACGTGATTACTTACGTAAAGATATTGATGAATTAGTCATTGATGATCCTGATGTGTATCAAGAAGTCATTAATCATTTAAAACTCGTACGACCCGATTTCGTGAATCGCGTCAAACTTTACAAAGACCCAACTCCACTCTTCACTCGTTTCCAGATTGAAAGTCAAATTGAGTCTGCTTTCCAACGTGAAGTGAGATTACCTTCCGGTGGTTCAGTCGTCATTGACCGCACTGAAGCGTTGGTTGCTATTGATATCAATTCATCGCGTGCCACTAAAGGCGGCGATATTGAAGAAACCGCTTTCACTACTAATTTAGAAGCAGCGGATGAAATTGCGCGCCAAATGCGTTTAAGAGATTTAGGCGGTTTGATTGTCATCGATTTTATCGATATGACTCCCATCCGTAATCAACGTGAAGTCGAAGAACGTATACGTAAAGCTTTAGAAGTCGATAGAGCACGCGTTCAAGTCGGACGTATCTCACGTTTTGGTTTATTAGAAATGTCACGTCAACGTTTACGCCCTTCTTTAGGCGAATCCAGCCAAATCACTTGCCCACGTTGCGAAGGCAAAGGAAATATTCGTGGTATTGAATCGCTTTCCTTATCCATCATGCGCTTGATTGAAGAAAATGCTTTAAAAGAAAATACAGCACAAGTCAGAGCCATATTACCGATTGAAATTGCGACTTATCTTTTAAACGAAAAACGCCAAACGATTTCTGCGATCGAAAAACGTCAGAACGTGAGCGTTATTGTTGTTCCCAATCAACATATGTTAACGCCACAATATCAAGTGGAACGCGTACGTATGTCTGATATGTCCGAAAAAGATGAGAAATTAGCAAGCTATAAACTAGCCGTTAAACTGGAAGATGAAACGACCGAACCTGCGACTATGTTCGTCCAAAAAACTCATCAAGAACCGGCGATCAAGAGCATTAATATCGAACAACCCACCCATCCTACGCCTTCTGCAGCAAAACAAGGCGGCGGTTTATTGAAAAAGTTGTTTGGTTTATTACTAGAAAAAACGCCTAAAGCTGAAACAGAAACCAAACCCAAAGAAGTAAGACGCTCGCCTTATCAAAACAGAGATCGTGGTGATAACAGAAGCGGCAATCGCCCTCCCCATCGCGGCAATCGTCGTGGCGGAAGAAGACCTCCTCATGCTGGCCCACGTCATGATAATAAATATCCAAGAGATAACAATAGAGATAGAAATCGCTCGGATGCCAAACCGTATCCGTCCTCAACTCCTATTGTTGAACAACAACCTCAAGAACCCAAAGCAGCAGAACCCACTACCCTGCAAATTTTTGTTCCTGAGACTGCCCCTGTTCAGCATACTCCGCAGCAACCAGCAACGGTTCACCATTTTGAACCTGGCCATAGCCCTGTTGTAACAGAAACCGCTCCGGCTGCTGGAACTGAACCGCGTAAAACTGAAGATAAGCATCGTTATCTGGGCACACGTGGCAGAAGACAATATCTACGAAAGAACCGCTATCGTCGCGGCAGTAATGATCAACAAGCTAGACCTAAAACAGAAGAGACTAAAGAAAATAAAGAGTAATTAGCAACACCATTACATTGTAAGGGCAGGACTGGTACCTGCCCTTTTTTTATTTTGCATTAAGGTCCTACAGTATCCGTATCCATCGTAATAGCCGCATTCAATACCCATAATCTTCCATTAAGGTTCATACCTGCCCCTATCGTTTGGCTAGTTAGAGCAATGACTTGTCCTTTAAAGAAGTTATTAGCACCAAACGTTGCTGAGCTTCCAATTTGCCAATAAACATTTCCGGGCACTGCACCGCCTGTGAGAACAACATTTGCAGCAGCTCCCGTTGTTAGCGTTGTGCCTATTTGGATATAAAATTTATCGGTAACTGAACCGTTTAAAGTAAGCGTTGAGCCTGCAGCTAATGTGGCCGCAGTATTGAAACAGTAAACGCCCGATGAAAGTGTCATCCCTCCTAAATCTTGGCCACTTAAATTATTACCTAAGCCGCAAGTTAACCCGGCAATGGTGTTATACAAAGTGACAGCGTCATTATGATCCGCGTTAGCAATCGCATCACCGGGATGAATATTTCCTGGGGGAGAAACCTGGCCTGGTGGGAAACCAGTAATAGCAGTTCCTGGTGCAACGCAAACTCCACCATTAATGGAAGTGGCGCCGGTACTAGTTACCGTTGATGCGCCTAAGACTGTACAAACTGGAAGTACAAAAATACTGACTTGCGGAGATGGTGCAGCCGTATTCGTTCCTTGTACTGTCGCAACCCCTGATTGACTAGAAGGCGCAGCTACCGCTTGAATGGTAATGGTACAAGCGCTGCTAGCTGGAGCTAATGCCGTGCATCCACCACTATAAATGGGCAACCCTACGAGCTGACCTTGTACGTTTGCTGGAATGGTCATCGTAATATTATTAGCCGTAATGGTGCCCGTATTAGTCACGGTAAATACTTGAGTGCCATTAAAGGGAATATTTGCTGAGCTAGGACTAACCGTCAACGTCGGTGCAGCGCCTGTTGTAATTGCAACTGTTGGAGCGGGTGCTGCCGTATTAGTTCCTTGAACACTTGCGGTACCCGATTGTGCAGTCGGTGATGCAACAGCATTAATAGTAATAGTACAAGTGCCGCTTGGAGCAATGGATCCACAACCACTATAAACCGGCGCACCGGTTAATTGTCCTTGAACATTCGCTGGAATGGTCATCGTAATATTATTAGCCGTAATGGTGCCCGTATTCGTCACGGTAAATTGTTGCGAATCGCCTCCTCCTAAAATAGTACTCGGTGGACTAACCGTCAGTGTAGGTGCAGCACCAGTTGTAATAGCAACAGTTGGAGCCGGACCCGCAGTATTGGTCCCTTGTACTGATGCAACACCGGATTGTGCGCTCGGCGATGCAATCGCTGTGATAGTTATAGTACAGGTCCCCAAAGGTATAATCGATGAACAACCATTATAAATAGGAATGCTAGTCAATTGTGCTTGAACATTGGCGGGGATCGTCATCGTGACACCTTGCGCGGTTATGTTAGTACTGGTGTTGGTGACAATAAATTGCTGAGAACCATTCGGCCCTAAAATGGTAGCAGGAGGACTGACGGTGAGCGCAGGTGCTGCACCCGTCGTAATGGATACAGTCGGAGCTGGAGCCGCGGTATTGTCTCCTTGTACTGAGGCAATTCCCGATTGCGCGGTGACCGATCCCTTAGCGGTAATAGTGATCGTACAACTTCCAGACGCAGCAATGGATGGACAACTGCCTACACTCGCTAATTGTGCTAGAACATTGGCAGGAATAGCCAGAGTGACATTCGTCGCAGGAGTTGTTGTACTAGTATTAATGACAGTAAATATTTGTGAATCACCGGGACCAAGAATAGTAGCAGGAGGACTAACGGTAAGCGCAGGTGCTGCACCCGTCGTAATGGAAACGGTTGGATTGGGCAACAAGGTATTAGTTCCTTGTATTGAGGCAATGCCCGATTGTGCCGAAGGGGATGCAACCGCTGTTATAGTAATAATGCAAGTTCCAAGGGGTGCAAGCGGCGATGTACAACCATTAATGACACTCGCCAATTGTCCAAGAACACCTGCTGGAATAGTGATAGTGATCCCCGTCGCTGTAGCCGTAGTACTCGTATTCACAACCGTAAAAATCTGCGATTGGCCGCCTTGCAAAAACGTAAGTAGCGGACTCACCGTTAAAGCAGGCGCAAAATTTGTTCCAACATTTAGAAAAAAATTGGAATTAGAAGGTATATAACAATTTAATCCTGGACCCCCCTTCCAATCATCACAAATCTTTACAGGGCCTGAAACTGGTCCAACAATATCTAATTTTAAAGTGCAGCCTGCTGGACTAATAGGCAAAACCCCACAAGCATTGGGAACGGTTTGATCTTGGGTCACAAACGAGGGAATTGAAAGCAAAGCCAAAATAGTATGATATTGCCCAACGGGAAAATTACCCACCGAAGTAACATTATATAAAGCAGACACTGTTTGTCCTGCTACGACTGAAGTAGGCAAACTCCCTATAGGGGTAAAATTAAACGTATTGGCATAACCTAAGCTTGTTAAAAAAGCCATCCAGGTAAAAATGATAAATTTTGCAATCCGTCGCATACATTTTCCCTTATTACTAATTTATTAGATGAGATAAGTTAACTGGGCTAACACCTCTTGGTTATAGGAGCCATTAAACTGAAGACCGGGAAGAGAAAATACATTTCCTCCAGCACCCGTATCCAGGATTCCATTTCCAAACTCAGTCTTACCCAAATAAACATAACGATAACCCAAGCCTAAACGCAGTTGCTTAACTACATCTATATCTAAACCTAACCCTACCATATAAATAAAATCGTTGGCCGTATTGCTGCCAAAAGTAGCTGTCGCTACTTCCCCTGAATTTTGCGGAGTAACTTGAAAGTCAAAAGCACGATTAAAACCCTCACCCAATCCTATTAACACATAAGGGTGATAACGTTGTTGCCCATTAAAAAATAATTTATTCTCAAAAAATAACTGGGTGCTTGAAATTTTGTAATGATAATTCCAGGTATTAATAGCATCCAAACTTAGCATAGGCGCTTGAGTTTCCTCACCATTAACAGAAGAATCGCCTGTCCGATAAAAAGCCAATCCAAACTGCCAGGTCCATAATGGGTTATACGCATATTCTGCCCCAACAAAGCCACCCACTAAAGGTACTAATGCAGAAGAATGATTAGGGTGATAATTAAACACCGTATTATCAAAAGAAAGAGTTTGGGATTGCTGTCCTAAAGAACTCGCTGCACCGCCCATCAATATAACCACAGGCTGTAAGGCATAACCCAAGGGGGTGGTTAAACACATAATCAGAAAAATCAGCGGTTTTTTAATAAAAAAATCCTTTTATATTAAATCTCGTCCCCACCTAATCTCCTAGCTCTAGATTCTAACATAATAGGGATTTCATCCACAATCGGATATGCCAATCGATCAAATTTGCAGATCAATTCTTGATTATGTGAATCATAAAGCAATTCACCTTTGCATACAGGGCATGCTAATATTTCCAGCAAGTTTTTATCGATATTCATGAATCACCTTTTAAGAAGCCTATGACTGACTATTATCCATTGAATCTAGAAAAAATCCATCCTACTTGGAAAGCTTGTGTTCAAGAAGCGTTAAAACAAGTGGATTCTGAATACTTAAAACAATTAACACGCTCCAATCAGTGGTTACCAGGGCCTGATAAGATCTTTAATGCATTTACTCTGCCCTTGGATCAAGTCAATTATGTATTGTTAGGGGAATCGCCCTATCCTCGTAAAGCCTCTGCCAATGGCTATGCTTTTTGGGATGAGGCAGTCACCGATCTTTGGTCACCTTCAGGTTTAAGCAAACCTATAAACCGGGCGACCTCCATGCGTAACATTATTAAAATGTTATTAATAACAGAAGGCGTTTCAAATCCTACCCAAGAAATCATTGCCCAATTAGACAAAAAAAAATTCATACAATCTAATCCTGAATTATTTAATAATTTAATAAACCACGGGTTTTTATTATTAAACGCTTCTTTAGTTTTACAAGAAACTCCCGTACAAAAAGACGCTCGCGCGTGGCAGCCGTTTATTAAATATGTCTTAGAATTTTTAATTCAAAAACGTCCGCAAATTCATCTTATTTTGTTTGGCAAAATTGCCAATCAAATTGATGCTCTGGTTGATCACGCTGAAATTAAAAGACTTTATGCAGAGCATCCCTATAATTTATCGTTTATCACCAATCCTGAGGTTTTATCCTTCTTTAAACCGTTAAAACTTCTAAGAACCATTGCTAATCAGCGCTAGATTAGCTAAATTTAATACAAGTCATATAAGGGGTAATCCATGCGAATATTGCTAGTTGAAGATGATGAATTGTTAGGCGATGGACTTACGACAGGTTTAACCCAATCAGGCTATGCCATTGATTGGCTCAAAGACGGAGCCTCTGCAGATCAGGCCTTGAAAAGCGAAACCTTTGATTTAATAGTCTTGGATTTGGGTTTGCCAAAATTGTCCGGGATCACTGTTTTACAAAATCTTCGTTCACGTGGCACCACCACCCCGGTTTTAATTCTAACTGCCCGTGAATCCGTTGAAGATAGAGTTAAGGGCTTAGATAATGGTGCTGATGATTATTTAACAAAACCTTTTGATCTTGATGAGCTCTGCGCACGATTAAGAGCGCTGCAACGCAGATTCTCATCCCGAGCTGAACCTACTTTGACTCATAAAAATATTATCTTAGATCCAGCCTCTCACACCGTTAGCTTAAATGGCGAAATGATTAATGTGTCACGTCGCGAATTTGCTTTGTTACACAAATTATTAGAAAACAGTGGCCGCGTCATTTCCAGAGAACATTTAATGCAAACTTTATATGGCTGGGGTGATGATGTGGATAGCAATGCACTGGAAGTCCACATTCATAACTTAAGAAAAAAATTCGGCCAAGATTTTATTCAAACCATTCGAGGTATTGGTTATATAGTCGAGCCTAATAACGAAAATACAGAGAACAAATGATTCACTCAATTCGACAATTTTTATTAACCAGTCTATTGATTAGTATCACGATTGCGTCTTCTATTACTGCAATCGGGAATTACTTACTGGATAAACAAATTATTCAACCTTATTTAGATGGTCAATTAGTTAATTTCTTTTCTTTTATAGAAACATTTACTCATGAAAAAGCAAAAGATATACACCCAAGCACCAGTGAATTAGCAGAGCTTTCATCAACGACTACAAAATCATTATTTTTCCAGGTGTGGGATAATAAGGGCCACTTAGTTTTACATTCTAAAACTCATTGGAATGATATTTTAAATAATGCACCCGTAGGTTTTAGTGATTTGCAATTAGGCAAAGACAATTGGCGCTTGTATACCCAATATGATAGAAGCAAAGAATATAAAATTATTGTTGCTGAACTCTATGATATACGCCGAGAATTAGCCGATGATATTGCACGCAATAATGCTTATATTTTGCTAATTAGTTATCCTATTTTCGGTGTGTTAATTTGGCTTATCGTGAGTTTAGCGTTGCGATCTGTAATACGCGTGACGGGTGAAATTTCAAATCGCGCATCCACTTATCTTGAGCCGGTAGATGCCTCTGATATCCCTATTGAAATTAAACCCGTAGTCACAGAACTCAATAAATTATTTATACGTTTAAAATTAGCCTTTGATCGTAACAAACGTTTTGCAGGGGATGCGGCTCACGAATTACGTACCCCGCTCGCAGCCTTAAGAACACAAGCGCAAGTGGCTTTAAAATCTGATAATAAAACCGAAAGAGAAAATGCTTTATTAAAAATGATCGTGGGCGTTGATCGAAGCTCGCATATTGTCACCCAATTATTAACTTTAAGCCGATTAAGCCAAGAAGAAACTTTAAATGATGAAAGACCTTTAGATCTACATAAAGTTGCTACTGAAATTATTGCTTATCTTGTGCCTCAAGCGCTTGAGAAAGATATTGAAATTGAACTAGCGCCTCCGCCAAAAAATGCGGTCATTTATGGGAATGAAACCGCACTAGGGATATTAATTAGTAATATTGTCGATAATGCTATTCGTTATACCCCTAGAAATGGCTCGGTTAAAATGTCCATTTTAAATGATGGCAAACACATTATCTTTAGAACGATAGATAGCGGACCCGGCATTCCTGAGGAATTATGCGAACGTGTCTTTGAACGCTTCTTTAGAGTGCTTGGCACAACCGAAACAGGCAGCGGATTAGGTCTTGCTATTGTGCAACAAATTGCTGAACTCCATTCAGCAAAAATTGTACTTTCGACGCCACCGGGCGGAGGATTACAATTTGATGTGTTATTCCCAATATGAATACACTTTTAACCCCTAATCGTCGTTTAGCGGCAACCTTAATTAAACAACATCAAGAAGTTGGAAAAAAAACCTGGGCTACCCCAACTATTTTGCCTCTGGCCACGTGGCTTGAAAATCAATGGCTCACACAACTTTCCGATAAAACCTTATTACTTACCTCGTTTCAAGAACAATGGTTGTGGGAAGAAATTATTCGGCCTGATACTGGCTTACATATTTCAAGTTTAGCGAAAGAAGCTATGTCTGCATGGAGCATCTTAAAACAATGGCATATTTCTTACGATCATCCCTTAATGAGTCTTACGGAAGAAAGCATACTTTTTCAAAAATGGGCTCGTGAATTTGAACAAACGTGTCGAAAAAATAATTGGCTAGATCATGCAAGCTTGCCTGATAAATTAATGTTAAATCAAGATTTGATTGAATTGCGTGGGTTTATTGAACTATCACCGCAAATTAAAAAGCTATTTAAGCGCGATTTAGAAATCATAAACCCAAATCCAACCCATAAAGTTTACCGAGTTGAAGTGAAAGACAGCACTGAAGAATTATTACAACTCGCTGCCTGGGCAAGAAAAACTTACCAGCCTAATCTTAAAATTGGCTGTATTATTCCTAATTTAGAAAATATTCGCGATGAAGTGCAACGAATATTTGCAGATTTACCGTGTAATATTTCTGCGGGGAAAAAATTGAATCAGTATCCTTTGATTCATACCGCATTACAAATATTACTTCTAAAGCCTGTTGTTTCTATAGAAACCATAAGTCATCTTTTACGCTCGCCTTTTATAGGAGACGCTGAAAAAGAATCTCAACAACGTGCTCTACTCTTAAATGATTTATTAAAATTAAATAAACCCACTCTAAAGCTTGATTCATTACCTTTCGCCAAAATAATCAGTGTAAAAACAAAATTATCAGCAAGCCAATGGGCAAAACATTTTAATGAGTCATTGACTTTAATGGGATGGCCGGGTGAGCGCAGCGTGAATAGCGAAGAATATCAATTGATTCAAAATGGCTGGATGCCCTTACTAAAAGAATTTTCTAAATTAGATGTCATGACTGAATCACTCACCCAAAAAGAAGCGCACCATTATTTAAATTTATTGGCTGATAAAACTATTTTTCAATTACAAACACCAGATGCGCCTATTCAAATTTTAGGGACATTAGAAGCCGCAGGCATGACGTTTGATTATGCTTGGGTGATGGGATTAAATGATACGACTTGGCCCCCCTCACCCTCACCTAATCCTTTTATTCCATTGAGATTGCAAAAAAAATTAAATATGCCCAATGCCTCTGCCGAGCGTGAATTAGACTATTGCAAAAAGCTCACCCAACAGTTTATACAACACAGCAGCACCATCATTTTTAGCTCCGCACGAGAAGAAGGTGATGTAAAATTACGCCCTAGCGCGCTCATTCAATCTTACCCCTTGATATCTTTAGCTGAGCCTCATTTTTCATCTTGCGCTGAAATTATTTTTAAATCCCGCGCCCTAGAAGAATTAAATGATTCAGTAGGACCTGCAATAACCGCTGATGATATTACCAAAGGAGGTGCGAATATTTTAAAATATCAAGCAGCTTGCCCTTTCAAAGCTTATGCTGAACTTAGACTTAAAGCTTCCTCTATTGATGAACCTATCGCTGGCTTAAGCGCGCTCGATAGAGGCAAAATTATGCATAAAACATTAGAGCTCCTTTGGACAGAATTAAAAGATCAAAAAAAATTACTTTCTTTAACTAAAATAGAATTAACAGAATTAGTAAGTGACTGCATAGATAAATCTTTTAATTTTAACAATTCGCGATATCATATTATCGAAAAAAAGCGTTTAGCTAAAATTATCTTAAATTGGCTAGAAACAGAAAAATTACGCCCTGATTTTAAAGTAGTCGCACTCGAAGAAGAACGTGCGATTACGTTAAATAAAATTTCTATTAAATTAAGAGTGGATCGTATTGACAGCTTAGAATCCCAACAAAAATTGATTATTGATTATAAAACAGGTGCGAGTGTTAATATTAATGATTGGTTTGGCGACAGACCCAATGAACCCCAATTACCCTTATATTGCCTAACCGAGCCTAACAAAGTGGGAATTGCGTTTGCGCAATTGCATGCGAATAATATAGGCTTAAAAAGCTTAGATATCGCTTCTGATGCGCAGCTTAATCAATGGAAAATTACTTTATCTAAACTAGAAAATGATTTCTGTGAAGGCATTGCAACCGTTGATCCTAAACATCCGAATCAAACCTGTGCGCAATGCAAGCTCCACTCTTTATGTCGAATTTACACAGTGAGCGCTCATGAATATCATTGATAGTGACCAAAGAAAACGAGCCTTAGATCCCACACGATCTTTTATCGTTCAAGCGCCTGCGGGTTCTGGCAAAACAGAATTATTAACTAAGCGTTTTTTAGCATTATTAAAAACAGTAGAATTTCCCGAAGAAATATTAGCGATTACATTTACCAAAAAGTCAGCTGCTGAAATGCGTGACAGAATTATTACTGCCTTACATAAAGAAGATTTACCAAAATCCTGGAACTTATTAGAAAACCCTAATAGGTTACGTATTCAAACCATCGATTCATTAAATGCTTATTTAGCTTCAAGAATGCCTTCTTTATCGCACGTAGGCTCAGCCCCTGCTATAGCCAACGATCCTAATCTTCTTTATGAAGAAGCGATAGAAAATTTCTTGACGCATCTTGAAGAAGACCTTCCTTGGACAGCCGCAATAGAAACATTGCTAGTCCATTTAGATAATGATTTAAATAAAGTAAGATCTTTACTGATTAAAATGCTGCAAAAGAGAGATCAATGGTTACCGCATATATCTCTTAATTTAAGGGATAATCTAGAAGAAAATTTAAATTCTATTGTAACAGACGCATTAGAAAATATTCAGAAAAAATATCCCTATGTGGATATTAATCAACCCTTATTAACCAAAGAATTAGAATGGCGTAAACGTTTAAAAGTGGATTTTGAACTGACGGATGAATTAAAAAATACTTTAATTGCGCTCATCACAGCGCCTAATAAACAATATGAAGAGTCTGAATGGCAAATACTTTCTGCTTTACTTGAAATTCTAAAAGTCTTAGTTGCTGAATTACGTTTAACTTTTCAAAAATATAATCAAATTGATTACATAGAAAACGCCCAAGCAGCTTTACTTGCACTGGGCTCCCAAGAAAATCCTACTGATCTTGCGCTTGCTTTAGATTATAAAATAAAACATATTTTAATTGATGAATTTCAAGATACATCCAATAATCAATTTCGCTTATTACAAAAATTAATGTTTGGCTGGGAACCAGGCGATGGTCGTACGCTATTTTGCGTGGGTGATCCTATGCAATCTATTTATCGTTTTCGCGAAGCGGAAGTAGGATTATTTATTCGCGCGCAAAAATTAGGTATTCCGCCGGTCAAATTAGAACCTTTAACCTTATCTATGAATTTTAGATCAACGCCCGAAGTGGTTAATTGGGTTAATGATCACTTTAAAACAACGTTTCCACTAAGCGATAATATTGCAACGGGTGCCATTTCATTTTCACCCAGTTTGTCTGCTAAGTCTGAAACAAACTCAAGCGTGAAGTTACACAATAAAACAAACCAAGCAGAAAGCATTTGCGAATTAATTAAAACTTTTGAACCCGGCAAATCGATTGCTATATTAGTTCGCTCACGCACCCATCTTGCAGATATTATCCCAGCATTAAAACGTCATCATATTGACTATCAGGCTATTCATATTGACCCTCTAGAAACAAGATCACTTATCCAGGATTTAATAGCCTTAACTAAAGCCTTATTACATCCAGGCCATCGCATCGCCTGGTTATCCATTTTGCGCGCCCCTTGGTGTGGATTAACTTTAAGTGATTTATTAATACTTTCTAAAAATCCCACTACTGAAACTATTTGGCAACAATTACAAAAAGCACCTTTAAGCGCAGACGGCCAAGCTAGAATTAAGAGAATTATTCCTATTTTAGAAACAGCACTCGCTAATCGTAGACGCTTGTCATTATCCAACTGGGTTGAAAATACTTGGCATCTTTTAGGAGGCCCAGCCGCTTGTGATCAAATCACAGATCTAGATGATGCCTCAACATTTTTTAAGCGCCTACAAGACTTAGACTCAGGGTCTGATATTACTAATTTAGACTCAATTGATCAGGCCATTTTAAGATTATACGCATCCTCTCAAAATGGCAAAACTGCTCAAGTTCAAATTATGACAATTCATAATGCCAAAGGATTAGAATTTGATGCTGTGATCTTGCCTCATTTAGAAGCCCGCGCAGCTTACGATGAAAAACAATTATTATTATGGTTAGAACAAACCGACCAAAAGCTTATTATGGCGCCATTGAACGCCGTGGGCGAAGAAAGCAATGCCACTTATAATTATATTAAACGCCAACAAGCAATCAAATCTGATTATGAAACCAGCCGTTTATTATATGTTGCAGCCACTCGCGCTAAATCCGAATTACATTTATTTTTTTCTGCTGAAAAGAAAATCTCAAGCAATAGTTTATTACAAAAAATTTGGCCGTCTATTGAGCACGAAGTTTCTTTTAATAATTTGGAAGCTAAAACTTCTACTAAACCTGTTTTTACAGCACCTTTATTTAAACGCTTAGTATCCACTTGGGAAAATCCTATAAAACCACCTGAAAGTACTATTACTATTCATCAAAACCCTCCCGGTTTTACTTTATTAGATGAAACCGCAAGAATTATTGGGACTGTGATCCATCAACAAATTGAAAAATTATGTCACGGCAAAGAAATTAATTATGCCGCCCTAAAAAACCAATTATTATTTTTAGGCTTACCAAAGAAAAGCCTGGATACTGCGATAGAAACCATTCAACAAGCGATTAAAAACATATCCAATGATCCCAAAGGCCAATGGATTATCCATCCTCATCTTGAAGCAAAATCTGAATTTGCAGTTACCGCTCTTGTCAATGATGTACCTAAGCAATTTATTATCGACCGTACCTTTGTAGATGAAAAAGGTATTCGCTGGATTATTGATTACAAAACCTCTCTGTTCATAGAAAAAGAAAAGCACAGCAAACAATTGCAACAATATTACACTGTGATGCAACAGCTGGATCCCCGGCCGATAAAGCTGGGACTTTATTTTCCATTGATACCTGCTTTTGTTGAGTTGGAAGATTAAATACTTCTTCGACGTCTTCTTTCAGGCTTTTCTTCAGTGATTTTAGGCGCAGAATCGAATTCACTTAATTTTGTTAAATTTCGTTGCGCACCGAGAATTCCGCGTAAAATATCTGCAAATTCATGACGTTTACCTTTGATAATATTTGGATCCTTTAATGCTCTCTCAATAATTTTACTTTTTGCCTCAGGATCTTTTGCTGCATCAAGTGCGGTTTTATAGCGTTGTCTTAAATCAAAATCACTCTTAGAGTAGCCAAAAACAGTGGGCAACCAGGAGGAGGATTGTTCTCTTTTTGCCAAATATGAATCAAGTTTTTTAGTATATAATTTTAATAGTGCTTGTTGATAATGAGTTTCATTCACTCTTGTGGCTCTCGATGCAGGGACGTCTTTTTCTAAAGCCACAGCAATAAAATCAACGATAAGCTTAGGAGCATCTTTATTCCCCGCTTCTGCTGCTGCGCGCAAATGTTCTAATCCGCGAATAAGATAATCGACTTTGGCTTGCTCATCTGAAGTTCTTCTGGCTAAATTACACAAATACTCACCCGCATTTAAATTAGTCTCTTGGCTTAACGATTCCGCTGAGCTCAATTGCAAATAACACGCTTGTGCTAATTTAGTTTGAGCGCCTAATTCAGTTGGGTTTTGGAAAGCTGCTATCATATGCACTTTTGCTTTAAGCTCTAGCAACTGATCAACATATTTTTCGTTTCCTGGAGTTGCCTGTAAAGTAGCAATGCCTTCCTGAATCGTATTTAACCATTCTTTAGGTTGATATATTTCTTTTCCATACTTTTCAAAATAGGAAGATAATGATTTAACAAAATAGGCGGGTTTCTTTCTGGCAGTTTCTACCGGCAGTAATATAAAATCATATTTCTTGTAATAATCAGCCGGGATAGCTTTGTTAATTTGAAAAAGTAAAATGGGAGAAGTAGCAATATAATTTTGAAGTCTATAATGTAAAGTATCATAACGTGTAAATTGTTTTTTTACTTCAATGCTCTCATATAGGAGTTTTTGACCTATTTTTTTACATAGAATGTCTTGCTTTTCTAAAGAAGAATAATCATAAAAAGCTAATTTCAGAACGATTTTGGGATTTTGTTTTATTATTTTTTTAAGCACTTTTGGATCAAGTTCATTGATAAGAAACTCTACTAAATCCCTGCTAGCAAACGATTGGTTGTCCTGCATATCTTTAAATAATGCAAGATCATTTTCAAATATTTCATTCAATTTTGCATCAGAAATGTGTTCTAGAATATCATAAATTATTTCATGTTTTTTGTTTCGCTGGTCTCTCAACATTTGCGCATTTTCAATTCGACGAGCATGATAAACCGCGTAATCTAACTTAACAAATTGATTAAAATGCACACGTAAAGAGATGATGCGAGAATCCATTTTTTGTTTATCCGGCAAATCAAGCGTGACCCGCCACGCATCATTCGGCTCAATTTTATCTTTATTTGCTAATCGAGCGGCCATTTGCTGTTCTGCTTCGGGATGTGCTTTAGTCAATTCTTCCGCACGCGCTGCGATAGCCTGGCTGACTATTTCTTTTATAAGATCTGGGTTTGTATCACCTACATTTTTAAAATAAACTTCAAGCGCCAATTTATCTGATTTTTGTTCAACCCCTTCGGGAGCAAGATCACTCGCCGGTGTTTTATAACTGTATCGAACCAAATTATTAAAACAAATATCATTGATAAACTTAAGCGACTCTACGACATCTAATTGGGCTTTAGATAACTCCCCTAATCTATCAATCGATTCTCTAAAATCCTTCGGGGATTCTGTCACGGCTTTTTTTAAATAGAGAATTTTAGTTCCCCAATCAAAAGCATCGGAATCGGTAACAGCATCCAGATATATACCCGTAGGTGGTTCCTCATCCGACTTTTCTTCAACCGGTTTAGATTCTGCGGGAATCACACCTATATAGGATTCTAACAATTCGGCCTGAGCTTTTATTAATTGGGGCATAATCTTTCCTCTTTTTGCTACTCTTTTAATTATAGGCCAAAAACCAGCCTTTGCCATTTTATAAGTATTTAATTTTATTGACTAATTTATTAAGAATCGCTCTTAAGGTTTTCTTAAGCTTTGAATGATACAATTTATTAACTATAAATAAATAGAGCAAAACGAGATGCCCCAATCCGAGCAAAAAAATCAAGATGATAATACCATCATTCTCACTGTCTATATCAGTGGCACAAACCATAGTATAGATAATCAAGATAATCTGGGCGGTTTACTGCATGAACTGGATGAAAACCCCGACAAAATGGGCTTTTCAGGTTGCGCTGTTACTCATCCTCTCTCATCTGGAAAGGGGATTTTTGGAACAGGGGTAGATGCACCTTTTTATAAGGTTGCTCCTAAAATTAGGGAACATATAAAAGCCGGCAAAAAAGTAAAACTCATTGTTTATGGACATAGTCGTGGTGGAATTTCAGCTCTAAGAATGATCCAAGAATTATCGGGATTTACTGAAGAATATCTAGAATCCCATTTAGTATTAGTAGACCCAGTTCCTGGAAATACTCATTTGGCACGAAAATTAGACCGAGCAGAAAGAATTGGCGCACGCAAAGCTAAAGATTTATCACATTGCCAAAATCTTAAAAGCGTTTTTGTTTTGTACCCAAATAGCAGAAGTACTAATAGCCGTCAAAAACACCTCCCTTTTGATCCCATACTACCGACTTTTCCTCCTCAGTGCCAAGTCTATCAGGATGTGATTGTAGGAGAGCATTCAGACGCTCAATATCAAATAGTAGAAAAAAACAAAATCACCTTCAAAGAAAAATCTTTTGTGACTTTTATTCGCATTCAAGAACAATTAGAAAAATTAGGCTGTCATTTTAAAGAAATAATACAGGAATTATTCATTGATAAAGCCATAATTAACAAAGCACAAAAAGACGATATATTATTAGAAATTTATAGAATCCAGAATTTATCCATCGTAGAACCTTCTCAAAAATCAACTCATGATGAAGAAACCTCCGTTATAAAAACCCATAAAAATAAACCCTATCTAAACTTAGACCACAAAAAAAGGAAAAAGCTTCATAAACATGGAAATGACGATTGCGCGCTTCAACTTGTCAAAAGCGCCAGTGACCATTCAAAACCTATTGATAAAAGTGTTGATACCATTCACGACCAACTTCAATCACTCGCGAATAAAACGCTCTCTTCCATGACAACTTGCAGCCAACAAGGCACCAAAGGAGCTATTTTAAAGGATTTCTTACGCCAGCTAGAAAAAAATAGCGAATGGAAAGAGGAAGATTTAAAAAATGCGCTAAGAAATATCATTGCTCTTAGCTTACAAAGAGACAGAAGCTCTTTATTCTTTACTACTTCTACTTCGGGCAATAAACTGGTTGAATTATTAAATGACCCCACATTTTCAGGACTTAAAGATCTTATTGGCTGCAAACGAAATAAGGAAGTTTCTTACAAAGACCTGACTAAATTTGTTTGTGGGATTGATAATTTACCTAAATTTTATGCGAGAAATAAAGAAACACTCTATAGCTTATGGAAAAACGAAAATCATACTATAAAACCTGTTTCTAGCATTAAACAGATACAGTATATTTAAAATACTAGTCCGCACTATTTCTTCATTACTGTAAAGGTTACCTAATTCGCCGAGAAAAGCGGGCACCCACGAGAGGTGCCCCTACACTTCTTGCCATTATCACAGACCTCTATTTAGGCTAGAAGTGTAGGGGGAGGTCTCGTGCCTCCCCGCTTTTCTCTGCAAATGTAACAATTATTCAATTTTCTTCTAAGCAATTTCTGCTAATAAAGCCGCGCCAAAAATCCTAGATTGCTTCGCTGCGCTCGCAATGACGAAGATGCGTTTCCTTCGAGCTTTCTTCCAACATCGCCAGCCCCATTAACATTAAGATTTCCAATGCAATTAAAACGACAATTAATGCCATACCTTTTTGAGATTTCCACATAAAAATAACCTTCTTTAATTGAATATTGATAATTTTCGATACTATCGATGATTGCTACATTCTCATGATCTTTTATTTTTTTATATAAAACATGATTTTTAGCTAGATAATAATCTTGTAATGCTATTGCTCCCCTATTATGAATATCATCAACTAATAGATGATAAATAATTTTTTTATTTTCTATTAGATGAATTAGTTTTTGCTGAGTTTGATAAATTTTTTCTGAGTATAAATAAACATAGAATACTGAACATATGATCCAAACATTAATAACCAAAGTCATCAGTAACTCAATCAATGTTAAACCGCCATTTTTTTTCATGCTCTTTTTGCAGCCTCTGTTATTTGTTTTAAAGCCATCATTTGCATAGCATCAAAGGCGAGCAAGCCAAACCCTAGCAAACTCATCGCAATTAAAGCCTCTAATAGGGAAAACCCTAGGTTCTTTTTCATTTACTCTGAACTCCTATAAACGTTATAATGATTAGAAATTAGACTTTGGGAATTTAAACATGAGCGGATTAGAAGAAAAACGTTGTTTGCCGTGTGAAGGAATTGGCAAGGCCCTGGATAATAACGCAGTTCAAACGCTTTTAAAACAATTAGCTGCTGGCTGGCAAGTTAGCTCAGACAACAAAAGCATACACAAAGATTTTCATTTCCGGAATTATTATCAAACCATGAGTTTTGTCAATGCGATTGCTTGGATGGCCAATACTGAAAATCACCATCCGGATTTAGAAGTTGGCTATAATCATTGCTTAGTTCGTTATACTACCCACGCATTTGGTGGCTTATCTGAAAACGATTTTATTTGCGCTAAAAAAGTTGACGGGATAATTGAACCTTATGAAAACAAAAGAAACGCCTGAGTCGATTCAACTGGATGATAGACGTTCATTAATCATGTCGGAAATCATGACGCCGGATACGGCTAACTTCCAAGGAAATGTGCATGGGGGTTACTTATTAATGTTATTAGATCGCGTTGCTTATGCTTGTGCATCTAGATTTTCCGGGAATTTTATTGTGACTTTATCGGTTGATCAAGTCATCTTTAAAGAACCCATTCATGTCGGCGAATTAGTTTTCATTCAAGCCAGCGTTAATTATGTTGGCCACACCTCTTTAGAAGTAGGCATGCGTGTTATTGCTGAAAATCTTTATACGCATGAGAGAAGACATACAAATACCAGTTATTTTACAATGGTTGCTGTCGATGAAAAAGGCAAACCCACCAAACTGCCGCCCTTAACTATCGAAACTGACGTACAAAAAAGACGATTTGAAGCAGCGTTAAAAAGACGTGATATTCGGTTGCAGCAGAAGCAAAAGTAACTAACCCTTCCTCTTCGCAAAATCCACCATCAATTGCGCTAGACGATTCACACCCTCTTCCGGCATGGCATTATAAATACTCGCACGCACGCCGCCGGCAACTTTATGGCCTCTTAGATTTTTTAATCCTGCTTTTTCCGCTTCGTTTAAGAAAACAGGCGTCAATTCTTTGTTCGCCAAATCAAAAGACACGTTCATGATGGAGCGGCAACTTGGATGTATAGCATTAAAATAAAAACCATTCGATTGATCAATCACATCATAAAGTGTTTTGGCTTTTCTACGATTGATGATTTCAAAAGCTTTAACGCCACCGTGTTTTTTAGTCCAAGTAAAAACTAAACCCATTAAATACCAATTGTAAGTAGGCGGTGTATTGTAAAGTGATTCGTTTTCAGCATAGCTTTTATAATGATATAAAGTAGGCGTACCCGGTATAGCATCTTTTATTAAATCTTCGCGAATAATAACAACCGTCATGCCTGCAGGGCCCAGATTTTTTTGCGCGCCAGCATAAATAATTCCGAAATCTTTTACATTGACGACACGTGATAAAATCATGGATGTCATATCGGCAACCAAGGGAACCGGGCCTGTTTCGGGCACCCAATTAAACTCTAACCCTGAGATTGTTTCGTTGGGCGTGTAATGCAAATAATCAGCTTCAATATCTAATTTCCAGTTTTTTTGCGGGGGGATGCACAATAATCCATCAACTGTTTCAGGTTCAGCCGCCACATTGATTTCACCAAAATGTTTAGCTTCTAATACAGCCTTATGGGACCAAACACCGGTATCCGCATAATCGGCTTTTTTACGTTTGCCTAATAAGTTAATGGGGACCATGGCAAACTGGGTAGAAGCTCCGCCAGCTATAAATAAAACCTTATAATTATCAGGAATTAACATTAATTCGCGCAAATCCGCTTCAGATTGCTCCATGACCGTTTGAAATTCAGTGCCGCGATGGCTTATTTCCATCACCGACATCCCTATTCCCTGCCAATCTAACATCTCTTTTTGGGCTTGCAATAAGACTTCTTCGGGCAACATCGCAGGCCCTGGACTAAAATTAAATACGCGATTCATGATAATTCCTTCAGTATTTTTTGAAAAATGATACTCGCTTCAGGTATCATACTCAATATTATCACCTTAGCTGAACCCACCGATGAACATTTCAGAAGCCTTACAATTTATAGTCGCTATGACCATCATGCTAAATCCGCTTGGGGGGATTTCAGTCTTTTTGGATTTGACTAAAAGAGTTTCACATCCTGAACAAAAGAAAATAGCCCGGTCTTCAACCATTGCTATCATCAGCATCATGTTAATTGCCCTTTGGACTGGAGAAGCACTCCTTAATTTGCTCAATATCACTATCCCAGCTTTTAGATTTGCCGGCGGGATTATCTTATTATTAATAGGCTTATCCATGCTGCAATCCAAAGAAAGCGCAGTAAGCCACACCGAAGCCGATGATGAGGCCGCTAAAAATCAAGAATCTATCGCCATTGTCCCTATGGCATTGCCTGTTATCGTAGGTCCTGGGGCCATTAGTACCCTAGTCATTGCTGCCGGGGATTATCCTAATTTAATCGATAAAGTCTATTTAACGGCTATCTGCGTCCTTTTGGGTATTTGTATTGGGTTAATGTTGTATTATGCTACCCGCATTCTAAACCTTGTTGGCGCTTCTCTCATTAAAGTGATTACCCGAATCATGGGTATGATCATTATGGCTATTGCGGTCGGCATGTTGGCTGATGGATTACTAGGACTTTTACCCGCTTTACGCTAAAATAACCTATCAAGAACCAGTTTAAGGATCGCATGAGCTTTTCTATTCTTGAAATTATTTTAAGTGTCTTTTTTGCCGCTCTTTTGGTGACGGTAATCTTTAGGCAATTACACTTACCCGTGATCTTAGGCTATCTTATCGTTGGCGCACTGGTCGGCCCCCACGCATTCAAATTAGTTCCTGATTCTCAATATATTAAAGATTTAGCTGAATTTGGTATTGTCTTACTGATGTTTACGGTAGGGCTAGAATTTTCGCTACCTAAACTCTTTGCGTTGCGGTTTCCCGTAATCGTCATCGGTGGCTCGCAAGTTATATTAACAATTCTCATTTCTGCCTTAATCGGTCAATGGCTAGGGATGACCAGTCTTACTGCCATTGTGGTGGGTTGTATTATCGCCATGTCATCAACGGCTATCGCTTTAAAACAATTACAAGATCAATTGGAGCTTTATACACCTCATGGGTTAAATGCAATTGGTGTGCTACTTTTTCAAGACTTAGCTGTGATCCCGATTATCATTTTAATTCCCAGTCTCGCCGGTGGAAATATTCAACATAGCTTAACTTATATTTTACTTTGGGCATTACTGAAAGGTGTGGTGGCTATCCTATTAATTTTCACTGTTGGAAGATGGTTACTAAGACCCCTGTTTCATCTTATTTCTAGAACACGAGCAGTTGAACTCTTCACCTTAGGCGTATTAATGGTCACGCTAACTTCTGCGTGGCTTACGCATACTTTAGGGCTATCTTTTGCGCTGGGGGCTTTTTTAGCGGGTATCATGTTAGCTGAAACTGAATTTCGCCATCAAATTGAAATTGAAATCCGCCCCTTTCGCGATATTTTATTAGGCTTATTTTTTATTACGATTGGTATGTTAACGGACGTTAGTACTTGGCATTTAACATGGATATGGATTGTATTAATGCTAGTCGCGCTAATTCCTGGGAAAATGTTATTAGTCGCGCTTGTTAGCCGCCTGGCCGGCAGTGATACTAAAACGGCGGTACGCTCGGGTTTAGTACTTGCACAAGGCAGTGAATTCGGTTTTGCTATTTTAACTCTCGCATTAAGTCATGATCTTTTTCCTGCCGATTATGGCCAAGTGATTTTAGCGGCTTTATTACTGAGCATTGCCATTGCCCCAGTTATTATTTATTTTAATAAACGCATCGCTTCAGTTTTGGTGCCACAATCCAGACGTGAAAAAGCTAAATTAGTTAAATTAGAAGCGGAAAATACTCCTAAAGAATTAAAACATCATGTCATTATTTGCGGTTTTGGTCGTGTGGGACAACATTTAGCTTATATTTTAGATAAAATGCAATTCCCGTTTGTGGGTATTGATATCGATGCCCAATTAGTAAGATACGCAACACTTGCGGGCACACCTATGCTTTATGGAGATCCTGCACATCCAGAAATATTACATGCGGCCGGAATTGATCATGCGCGGGTCTTAGTGATTAGTTTTAATGATCTTAATTCCACACTTAAAATTTTAAGCATGGTAAAACATTCACACCCACAGCTGCCTATTTTAGTTCGCTGCCGAGATAATACTGAGTTAAGAGCATTAAAAGAATATGGTCCTGCTGAAATCATCGCTGAATTATTTGAAGCGAGCATTACCATGTCCGATCATTTATTAAATTTATTAAATATTGCGCCCAATAAAATCACTGAATTATTGGCTGATTTAAGAAACAAAGATTACGACATTTTACAAAAAATATTCCCGAGTTCCTATGAAAAATCAGGTCTTAGTTCAGAATCTCAAGGCTTGTTAACGCCTATTATCATTCCCGCAGGTGCGCTGGGGGTAGATCGTAAAATTCAAGATTTAAATTTAGCTATTCTAGGGATAGAAGTCGTTGCAATACGTCGCGGACAGGAAAAAATTGTAAAACCGCGTGGAAATTTAAAATTAAAAGCCAATGATATTATCATTCTTTATGGCACAAGATATAACATAGAAAAAGCTGAAAAAATAATTTTACAGGGAGAATAAGTTTGGTTAACTTCGATGTAGTACAACTTTCACGATTACAATTTGCTTTAACCGCTCTTTATCACTTCTTGTTTGTCCCACTAACGCTTGGTTTATCCGTCTTATTAGGCATTATGGAGACCGTTTATGTCATGACGGGAAGAGAAATTTGGCGTGAGATGACAAAGTTTTGGGGTTTATTATTTGGTATTAACGTTGCAATGGGCGTTGCAACAGGCATCACGATGGAATTTCAATTCGGAACAAATTGGGCTTATTACTCACATTATGTAGGCGATGTATTTGGTGTGCCGTTAGCCATCGAAGGCTTAATGGCTTTCTTTTTAGAAGGCGCATTTATAGGCTTATTTTTCTTTGGCTGGGATAGATTATCCAAAGCTAAACATTTACTAGTCACTTGGTTAGTTGCTTTAGGAGCTAATTTATCTGCGCTTTGGATTTTAGTTGCCAATGGTTGGATGCAATCCCCCGTCGGTTCGTTTTTTAATTTCCAAACCATGCGCATGGAAGTTTCCAATTTTTATTTGGTTTTATTTAATCCTGTTGCTCAAGCCAAATTTGTCCATACCATTAGTGCAGGTTATGTTACAGGTTCTATTTTTGTCCTATCCGTTAGCGCTTATTATCTTTTACGCAAAAAATATGTTCATTTAGCCAAACGCTCTATTACGGTTGCTGCAGCCTTTGGTCTTGCTTCAGCACTTTCAGTGGTAGTCTTAGGTGATGAAAGCGGTTATCTCACGAATCTCAACCAAAAAATGAAAATTGCTGCCATGGAAGGCATGTGGGAAACAGAACCTGCACCTGCTGCCATTAATGTCATTGGTTTTCCTGATCAAAAAAATCATGTGACACGCGGAACCATTCAAATCCCATATTTATTAGGCATCATTGCTACCCGATCTTTAAACACAGAAGTCATGGGTATTAATGATTTAGTGAAAATTACTAAAGATAAAATTAAAAATGGCATGGTCGCTTACTCTGCTTTAGAAACCTTAAAGAAAGACCCTACTAATCTTTCTGCGCAATCTAACTTAAAAAATCACGAAGCGGAATTAGGTTATGCTTTATTATTAAAACGTTATACAGACAATGTAAATGGAGCATCGCCTGAACAGATTGATAAAGCGGCCTGGGATACGGTCCCTGCTGTCGCCACTTTATTCTGGAGTTTTAGAGTCATGGTTGCCTGTGGTTTATTTTTCATTTTATTATTTGCTATTGCTTTCTTTTTAAGTTATCGCCAACAACTCGAAAGACGTTGGTTTTTATGGATGGCTTTTTTAAGTTTACCCTTACCTTGGCTTGCTGCTGAATTAGGCTGGATTGTCGCAGAAATGGGGCGTCAACCTTGGGTCATCGAAGGAATGCTACCGACTTTCCTAGGCAACTCTTCCCATGATGCACATTCGCTCTATATTAGCATTGCAGGATTTGTCTTACTTTACACTTTACTCGCCGTGGTTGAAGTTTACCTCATGGTAAAATACATTCGCCTAGGCCCTGATTATCTTACTACTGGAGAATAAGCATGCCTATTCCCTTAGATTTACCTACGCTTAGAATTATTTGGTGGGTCTTGCTTGGTTTTTTGTTAATTGCTTTTGCAGTGACTGATGGATTTGATTTTGGCGTTGGCATGTTATTACATCGAGTCGCTAAAACCGACGAAGAACGTCGGGTAGTATTAAACACGGTCGCTCCTGTTTGGGAAGGAAATCAAATTTGGTTTATTTTATCCGGCGGCATGATCTTTGCTGCTTGGCCTGAAATTTATGCGGTTTCTTTTTCGGGTTTTTATTTTGCGATGTTACTGATATTATTTGCCTTAATTTTACGCCCCGTAGGTTTTAAATATCGCAGTAAAATTACTAACCCACGTTGGCGTGCTTTTTGGGATTTTTGTTTATTCATAGGCGGATTTGTTCCAGCGTTAATATTTGGCGTAGCCGTTGGTAATGTATTACAAGGCGTGCCCTTTCATTATGATGATAATCTACAGTCTTATTATACCGGGACTTTAATCCAATTATTAAACCCTTTTGCGCTTCTTTGCGGTGCTTTAAGTGTGGTTATGTTTATTATGCACGGCGGAATTTATCTTGCTATTAAAACAACCCATTTTATTCAATATCGCGCTACTAAATATGCAAGTGTAGGAGCAATACTCACACTGGTGATTTTTGCTTTAGGGGGTTTATGGATTGCACAGGGAATTTCAGGTTATGTATTATCCAGTCCTGTGGCTTGGGATGGACCCTCAAACCCTTTACATAAAAAAGTCATCACCCAAATGAGCGCATGGTTAACCAATTACTCTACTTATCCGATGTTTAAATTAGCCCCGCTTTGTGGATTAATTGCGCCTATTATTGCTTTGATCTTAGTAAAATTAAAATTTTATCGTACTGCATTAGTAGCAAGTGCATTAAGCATCGGAGGTATTATTGCAACCGTCGGCTTAAGCATGTTTCCATTTATATTACCCTCGAGTGAACAACCGAATATGAGTTTATTATTATGGGATGCCTCTTCCACTCGCACTTCTTTATTTATTATGTTAATAGCAGCTATCGTTTTCATTCCACTTATTTTGTTTTATACCACTTGGATTTATTATGTCATGCGTGGAAAAGTTACCCCCGAATATATTCGTGATAACCAAAAAAGTAGTTATTAAGAGGAGAAAATTATGTGGTATTTTTCTTGGATTTTAGGTACGGCTTTTGCTTGCTCGATTGGCATATTATTTGGGATTTGGTACGAGTTAAAAAATCATAATATACATTCAGATTAACTTTTGCCTTCTTGGGGTTTTTTCTTAATCTCAGGCACTTTTAGCTTTTCATCATTGACAGGTTTTGAAGTAGAAAACATTCCGTGCTTACGCAAGCCCTTCAGTGTTCCCGACTCTATAGGTTTTTGCAAAAGCGTTTTAATCGTTGCTTGCGTACTTACAACAGCTTCTTTTTTTGGTTTGGACATAAATAATCCTCTGTTCTACTTAAAGTATAGCAGAGGATTTTAAAATCGTAGGCTGTTGATTTTACTCTGGTTTTGTCATTTTTTCAGGCTTCACCAACGCTTTAAATTCAGCTTCAGTCAAATAGCCTAATTCCAAACAAGCATCCAACAAAGACTTATCTTCATGCCAAGCTTTATGAGCAATTTCCGCGGCTTTGTCATAACCAATTTTAGGATTTAAAGCAGTGACTAGCATTAAAGAATTATCCAGACCCTGTTTGATACGACGTTCATCAGCCGCTAAATCTTTCACTAAATAGAGATTAAACATATTCATTGCATCGGATAATATATTAATAGATTGCATGAAGTTATAAATAATAACGGGTTTGAAAACATTTAATTCAAAATTACCTTGTGAATCTGCCATGCTAATCGCTGTATCATTCGCCATCACTTGCACACAAACCATAGTCATCGCTTCACATTGAGTAGGATTGACTTTTCCTGGCATAATTGAAGATCCAGGTTCATTCGCAGGGAGAATTAACTCACCAAAACCCGAACGCGGACCCGAACCTGCCCAGCGAATATCATTCGCAATTTTCATTAAGGCACAGGCAAGCGATTTAATAGCCCCACTTGAAAATACAAATGCATCGTGTGCTGCAAGAGCTGCAAATTTATTAGGTGCGCTCACAAAAGGTAATCCGGTTAATTCAGCAATTGTTGCGGCAGATTTTTCGGCAAATTTTGGATGCGTATTAATTCCAGTACCGACCGCGGTACCTCCTAAAGCTAATTCATAAAGCGCAGGTAATGTTGCTTCAATATTTTTAATCGCCGCATCTAATTGCGCAACATAACCTGAAAATTCTTGGCCTAAAGTCAAAGGCACCGCATCTTGTAAATGCGTACGCCCTACTTTCACAATATGATCAAATGCTTTTTGTTTTACTTCTAAACCATCGCGCAATTCTTTAATCGCTGGAATTAAGACATGCACAATGCCCTCAACCGCTGCCATATGCATGGCTGTGGGAAAAGTATCATTGGATGATTGTGAACGGTTAACATGATCATTCGGATGAATAGGATTTTTGCTACCCAATTTTCCACCCACCATCTCAATCGCACGATTGGCTATCACTTCATTCACATTCATATTAGTCTGTGTACCACTTCCTGTTTGCCAAACATGCAAAGGAAAATGCTGCTTTAATTTTCCCTCAATCACTTCTTTGGCAGCCGCTACAATCAATTTCATTTTATCTTCAGGTAATAAGCCTAATTCAGAATTCACCATCGCAGCAGCTTGCTTTAAAATCCCAAAAGCGCGAATTAACTCTTTAGGCATTAAATCATGACCAATCGCAAAATGATGGAGGGAGCGCTCGGTTTGGGCACCCCAATAAGCATGAGCAGGAACCTCAACGGATCCCATGCTATCTGATTCTGTACGTTTTGGATTTTTTTCAATGGTCATTTTTAAACTCCTAAGCTTTTTTCTACTAATTCATAGACATTATCCGAAAGCGATGCTGTGGCTAAAATTCTTTCTAACTGCGCCTTCATTAAAACTTGTCGCGTTTTATCATATTGCTTGAAAGCTGTAAATGGTCTTACTAAACGTGCAGCGACATGGGGATTAATCGCATCTACTTTTAAAATCATATCGCCTAAGAAACTATAGCCCTCGCCATTTAAATTATGAAAACGAACTAAATTTTGATGAGTAAAGGCAACAATTAAAGCATAAACTTTATTCGGATTTTTAAAATCAAAAGCGGGATGCTGGGTCAGCTTTTTAACTTCTTCTAAAGTATTAGGTAATTTTGATATCGCTTGCACCGAAAACCATTTATCCACCACTAAAGCATCATCTTTAAACGTAGTATAAAATTCATCTAAGACTTGCGCACGTTCTGGCACTTCTAAATTAGAAAGCGATTTTAATGCAGCTAAAGTATCTGTCATGTTTTTGGCTATAGAATCTTTAAATTGAGCAACTCCCATCGCTTTATAGTCAGGCAATAACATTAAATACGTGAGACTCACATTTTTTAGTGCTCGATCTGCAATTTCCATTCGGCTGCTTTTTTTGTAAAGCCCAAGAAAATCATTTTTTAAGTGAGTAGCAATTTCAAGTAAAATAAATTCACGTGCTGCATGAATGCGATCCATATCAATCGTTTTCATTTGTTCAGCAATATAATTTTCCGAAGGCAAGGTTAACATTTGAGCCAGCAATAACTTATCGTCTTGCATTTTTTCTATAACATTCTTTAATGCAGAAAAATAGGTTTTTGGAATTTTCGGAGTTCCTTCAGATTTTAAAATCAACCGTAAGGCAAACTGTTGCCCTGCTTCCCAAGCATTAAAAGGATCGGTATCATTTTCAAATAAAAATAATAACATCTTATCATCGTAATCATAATCAACTTTAACAGGCGCAGAAAAACCTCTTAATAAAGAAGGGATGGGTTTTTCTTTCATGTTTTTAAATTCAAACGTCTCTGTTTCTTTTTGCACGCGTAACAAATCATTCGCGACTTCTTTGCCTTCTGGATTTAATAAACCTATTTTAACAGGAATATCCATCGGTAATTTTTTAGCTTGTCCGGGTGTTGAAGGGCAAGATTGAGTAATGGTCAAACGATAAATTTGTTCGCTGGGGTTATAATTATCGGTAATAGTTAAAATAGGGGTTCCTGCTTGGGAATACCATAAACGAAATTGCTTTAAATCCATGCTTGATGCATCTTCCATCGCTCGGACAAATTCTTCAATCGTCACCGCATGACCATCATTGCGCTGAAAATATAAATCCATCCCCTTACGAAACAGCGATGTACCTAATATAGTCTGCATCATACGAATGACTTCTGCACCCTTGTTATAAATAGTCGAAGTATAAAAATTATTAATTTCCATGTAAGAATCAGGTTGAACCGAATGCGCCAAAGGGCCTGCATCTTCTGGAAACTGCGCATTTCTCAAGGCTGAAACATCTTGAATACGAGCAACGGTTTTAGAAGTGGTATCTGCTGTAAAACTTTGATCACGAAAAATAGTTAAGCCTTCTTTTAAGCTTAATTGAAACCAATCGCGACAAGTAATTCTATTACCCGACCAATTGTGACAATATTCATGCGCAATAACAGACTCAATATGCAAATAATCCTGATCCGTTGCTGTTGCGGGATTGGCTAAAATATATTTAGTATTAAAAATATTTAAGCCTTTATTTTCCATCGCGCCAAAATTAAAATCACTCACCGCTACAATCATATAAATATCTAAATCATATTCACGACCAAAAGCTTCTTCATCCCAACGCATGGCTTTTTTAACTGCCTGCATCGCAAACTGCGCTTTATCTTTATTGCCTTTTTCTACAAAAATTTGTAATGTCACTTTGCGTCTTGAGTCTGTTATAAATTCATCATTTAAAACATCAAAATCACCCGCGACTAAAGCAAACAAATAACTCGGTTTTTTAAAAGGATCTTCCCATTTAACAAAATGCCGACCTTCGTCTAATTTTCCAGAGCCAACTTTATTTCCATTAGATAATAAAATAGGATAATTTTTTTCTTTAGCAATAATAGTCACACTGTAACGCGCCATCACATCGGGTCTATCTAAGAAATAAGTAATGCGTCTAAACCCTTCCGATTCGCATTGCGTACAAAAATTATTATTAGAAACATAAAGCCCACTCAAAGCTGTATTTTTAAGCGGATTAATTTCAGTCTGGATTTCTAAATCAAATTGAGCGGGAACATCATAAAGAATTAATAACTTATCAGTTAACTCATAATCTTTAGTATCCAATAATTTATTATTTAATTTAACGGATAAGAGTTTTAACGCTTCCCCCTGCAAAATCAAATTATGATGCGGATCACTTTTTGGATTTTGACTAACCACCATCGTGGATTTAACTAACGTTTTAGTCTCATTCAAATTAAATTCCAAATTCACCGTTTCAATTAAAAAAGGCGGGATTTTATAATCTTTGAGATAAGTTGTTTTAGGGTTGGTTTTAGTCAGAGTTTCGGTTGATTCCATGGGTTTGCCCTTATCATTAAATAATTAACCCATGATAAAGGGATAACCCTGGAACAGCAATATATTAAGGGGTTGAGGTGAAGACTGGACGAGCCCGGCAGTTGTACTTAACCGAGCTTTCTTTATCGCCAGAGCTTGGATCCAGTTTAATCGTTAATACGGTCGCATCTCGGCCTATACAAGACCAAGTGGGCTTTGCTCTCCAATAGCCCCAACATATCCATACTTTCGTTCCTTCAAGCACTTCAGAAGTTAAAGGTTTTAATTCTCTTGGAATTCTATCATCATTCTCAATGCTCCCGCCTGAACTTAAGGCTGACTTAAAAGAACCGTAGCCATTATTTAAAGTTAAGGGAACATTTTTACTGAGAGAAATCTTAATAAAAGCACTTCGGGTCGCAGAGGTATTAACTATCGCACAGATAAAATCATAATAGTTTTTAGGGTCGTCTTTAAGCTTAGTAATTTTATCGTAAAAATCAATATTAACTTCTTTATGTTTATTGTTAACTTCGTAGCTAAGCTCGCCTTTTTGCAACAAAATGGGATAAGTTATTTTATTTTCATCACTCTCAAAAGTTTGGAGTATTTGTGGAATCGTGGGGACAGGGTCCGCCGCTCTTGCGGAAACTGATAGGCACATAAAAAACAAGAATATAAAGAGCTTAAACATAAAAGACCCCTCTAGTACTATTTACTGAAGTATAGTCTATTTGATGCTAAAAACCACTTTAAAATATGCGCCTAACTGATTGAAATATAATCACTTATACCATAGTGCCATAACTAGCCTGAGGCTTGGGAGGCTCAATCATCTCCAACACTCTTTCGCGCTGTCTTTTAGTGTTAAAAGTCCAATTAGAAACCCCATAGACTGCGCCCGCTCCTAGGGCGGTTAAGACAACGGCTTTTTGCGGCAATGATCCTTTCGCTAAGCTGGACAAACCACAATCCATTCCTTTTTCCTTAGCAAAAAACAATACGCTATTAAATGAACTACCCCCGGTAAAAACAGAATCAGGGATACCCACTATCGTCGTTATCGCATAATAATTTTTACCCGCAGTAGTCTGGGGTTGTTTAAATCCAAGACTAAAATTACGTTTAAGCGCCATGCCTTTTTGAATAAAACGCGTACTTGATGCTGACATTACGCTCGTTAGTGCAAGAAGATCTTGCACAGAATTAGGTAGAGCTTTGCTGCCTGGAATTTTTGCAAGTGCGCCATAAACCCCTTGATAAGCAAGAAATCCTGCCAAGGCAGTATCTGCAATAATTAATGCATTAAGACTCACCTCATTCTCACCATCAATCACGCTACGATATAATCTTGCATTCTTTATTACTTCTTCTTGTCCACCCACATAACTGGTATAAAGTTGAAACCCAGAATTAAGCATCGCAAGAATTAAATATTTCAATTCTTCATCATTCGGATCAATTTGATGACCCTCTCTTACAAAATCAAATATTCTTATCGATCCATTAAAAAAAGATAATGCAATAAAACCCATCGACGTCCAACCCAGGGCAACAACTATTTGTGGAACGCAATCCTCATTTTTTTCTTCTTCAGCGCTTTCTTGAGCTTGTGAAGCTTGATTATTAGAAGAAAGATATTTACGACAAGTTAATGGAACAATGGTTAATAAAAGAGAAGCGCCACAAAGCGCAACAGCAGTACAAGAAGCATAAAACACAAACGGGTTTTGCTCATCATTCACTTCTAATATCCCTTGCATCGTACCTTCCGTACGAAAGAGCGAATCCCCCATAGAACCAATCAATCGAGAAACCGAAGCAACCCCTAAAGCAATATATATACCGTATTTTTTACAGCCGGTTTTAATTCTACTTAACATGTTTTTTCTCCTCAGTTTGTGTGTTGAAGCGCTTCTGTGAGCGCTCTATTAATCCGATCATTCTCGGGCTTGGAAGCTTCGATTTTTAAGCGTTGGAAATACTTGGAATAGGCTGAATCTGGATTGCTCGCATCCAGGATTAATCGCGCTAAATCTTTGTAAAGATCTGGATTACTTTCCCAAGATTGGTTACCACGACAGATTAAGCCTCCTTCAGCGTAGCCATTTGCATTATTCAAAAATCCAAACAGCTTATGCAAACGATTTTTTAAATCATTATCGGTAATCCAATTATCCCAGGGCAATTCCCAAAGACTCCAGGAACAACGAATATTAGGCTTACCCGTTACCAGTAAGCTATTTAAGCTGCTCTCGCCTTCTCGTACTTGCGGCCAAATATTATCATTTGTATAAGTATATACACCATCAAAAACCACTTTAGGTAACGGACCCATCGATACTAATAGTATTTCATAAGGAGATAAGTGATGAATTTTTTGAGACAAATCAGGATCAGACAAATTAGCCGTTGAAAAAGTGGTGGATAAATTTAAATCCTTAATCACTTTTTGTAAAATGGCTTTTCGAGTATCAGGGGTTTCCGTTGACCTCACATGAGACCAATCATCTTTTTTAATCACTTCAGTTAAAATCTTACATTCTTCCGTATAATCATAAAAAACAGGAATAATTAGCGGATGATGGAATTTTTCAGAGCCAGTTAATTGCGCATAATGCGCAGCAGTTATAAACTCCATCACATCATAGATAAAATCGCCACCTTGACCTCCATTTTGGATGGTAAGACCATAGATTGACATTATATTGACTGTTTGATTTTCGATAACACTCATCAAATCTAGCAGCGCTGGATTTTTTAATAAAAAGTTTTTTCCATTTGCATCTTGACTTAAATAGCGTTTTGCCATGGCAAGCGTTGTTTGCGGCACGTTAAAATAAGTATTTGTCACATCTAATTGTTTAATAATCACTTGATCAAAAGCATAAATTAAACTCATATTGGTTTTAAAATTCCAAACACCTACATTGATAAAATTTCCCACATTAAAGTAATTCGCAAAATTATGATAAGTATAGGGAACACTGGGATCTGCATAACGCGCGTTAATCTCACAACCCACTTTTGTATCACCTTCCGCATAATACGCACAGGGATCCGTTTCATACTCACCGGAAATACCTAAAGGGTAATAAATAACTTTGCCGTTATCATGATCGCTTTCAAACTGAGATTGTTTAATTAAACGAACATGATTAACAGTATCTTCATAAGTTGTAGGAAGTGCCGAAATATAAACATAGGGTAAATTAAACAAGGATTTCATTTTATAAGTTATTTCGTCAGGATAAATCACCTCAAACCACCCTTGAAATCCATGACTTCGTAACCAAGACATTACATTAAGACTGGCCGCTTGATCGCCAAAACCAGGGCCGCTATCTAGCGCAATGCGAATGACCTTTTGGTCTTTAACAAAATCATCGACGGATGCGTAATTAGCAAAAGCTATGTTGATAGAAAACAATGATATAAGAGAGATTGCTAAACTTTTACATAAACTTTTACATAAGGTTGATAGCATTTTTTTAGCCTTTTGCTAATATTAGCAGTGCACTATACAGGTTGTTTAATTATTATTCAATATACAAGGAATTGGATGAAAAATTATTTTTCGTTTGCAATCATACTCTTAACTCTTTTTTGCCGCAATGTTTATGCAATAGATTATTCAATTGTGGTTAATTGCGGGAGCACGGGAACAAGATTACATCTTTATAAAGTAGACGGGACCACTATCCAAGATATTTTTTTTAAATCCACCACCCCAGGGCTTGCCACGTTTGCAGATAGCCCCACTTTAGGCGCAGAATCGTTAAAACCGCTTTTTGATGAAGCCGTGAAAGTAGTCGATCCTCATTTAGTTTCCGTAGAAGTTTTAGGAACTGCGGGGATGCGTGAATTGAAAGAAACCGAGCAACACGCGTTATATAAAGCCATTACCACTGCTTTAAATCCCTACGCTTTCAAATCCACTTATATCAAAACCATTTCGGGAAAATGGGAAGGCATTTACAGTTGGCTTGCAATCAATTATTTATTGAATAACTTTCAAAATAAAACACCGACCACAGGAGCGGTTGACATCGGTGGTGCTTCAACTCAAATTACGTTTGAAATGCCAAAGCCGATAAAGCATGATACAACGGATTTAACCATCAATGACAAAACTTATCATATTTTTACAAAAAGTTTTTTAGGGTTAGGCATTAACGAAGCCCGCAATCGTATTGCCTTACAACCAGACGCTCGTTATTGCACGCCTGAAGAATTTAATCTTCTGATCTGCCAACACTTATATGATGATTTAATAAAACAACACCATGTCAGCGAACAATTAGCTCCCGTGTTAAATGAAATCCCTAAACAATCCTTTATTGCCCATTCCTCTGCAATTGAAACACTCGCCTTATCTAGCAGTGTCTATGTTAATTATTTGCTATATAATGTCTATCATTTAACCGCTGATAACTTAAACCTAGAAGAAACCATCAATGGGATAAAAATAGACTGGACACTAGGAGCCGTATTATATGATTCCATTTTCTAATTTTGATGAAGCTGAAATAGCAAAATTTTCGGCGCATGCCTCTCATTGGTGGGATCCTGAAGGTGATTTAAAAACCTTACATCAAATAAATCCCTTACGCGTGAATTATATTAATGAAAAAGCATCAGTTGCTGGCAAAAAAATAATTGATATAGGCTGCGGTGCAGGATTACTCACAGAAGCGCTGGCAAAATTAGGTGCGGATGTTACTGGTATTGATATGAGTAAAGAAGCTATTACTATTGCCAAATTACATCAACACGAAAGTAAATTGAACATTGATTATCGTGTGGTTACCGCGGAAAAAATGGCCGAAGATCATGCGGGACAATTTGATATCGTCACTTGTCTTGAAATGCTAGAACATGTGCCTGATCCACTAAGTGCAATTAATGCCTGTAGTACTTTAGTCAAACCAGGCGGCCAGGTTTTTTTCTCAACATTAAATCGCAATTTAAAATCTTATTTACAAGCGATTATTGGTGCAGAATATATCTTAAAAATTCTTCCTAAACATACGCATGAATATGCGAAATTTATTAAGCCGAGTGAGTTAGCGTCTTGGGCTAGAAAAGCTAATTTATCGGTGAAAGATATGATTGGGATTCATTATGATGTTTTTAGTAAAGAGTTTGATTTAAGATCGGATGTATCGGTTAATTATTTGATGTGGTTACGTAAATCAATTACTTAGCTCGAAAAACTCATTTTTTAGTGCTTTTCTTAAGCTTTCCTTAAGCTTTCGTCTGTATAATCTCCCTAATAATTTAAACAGAGGTAAGTGATATGTCCGCATCCGGCAAGAGATCAGAAATCGAAATGTTGCGTATTTTAGCCAAAAATACCTCAGGCACTGAAGAATCCAAAAGTTTAGAAGAAGAAAAGGCCGAGATTGAAATTTCAGGCAATATCTATAATTCCGATTCTATTAATAAAATTATTCGACAATTAGCCCTGCTTTCCCCTGAATCTCCTTTAGATGTAGAAAAAACAAAAGCATTGTTACTAGAGCTTATCCGTCACTTCAATCACCAGTTTAATTTAGCTGAAGATTATCGCAATTTAATTGTTGCTATGAAAAAAGAAAATGCAAAAGTAGTAAAACTATTTCTTGAGATTGGAATAAATCCATTTGAAATAAATAGCCCATTAAAAAATCTAGTATCTTCCCTAGATCCGACCTCTGATCCTCTTTCAGATATATTTAAAGAATTGAATCAAAGAAATAATCCAAATGCAAAAGAATTAGTTGATGTCTTGAAACCCTATTTTATGGCTATGGATAATAATAGCGTAATGGAGCGCCGCATTAAAAATATGCGTAATGTTTTAACTTTATTAGCAGAACATAATTATGAGTTAGCCCGTGGCGGTGTTTTAATTCAAGATAAAAAATTGTTTTCAAAAAGCGCGTCAAACCTTGTCTCAACCATTATAAACGGCCTTGATAACAGCGCGGAACCTAATACTCTATCCGATGACGAATACCAAACACTAAGAAGAGAAATCAATGCTGCGATAGGGAGTAAAACTACTCCCACTACGGGTTGGGTGCTCTCTTGGGGAGATCGATCTAAATCTACAGCCGATCTTTATAGCGACATTTTACGGCAGATTAATCGAACCGATGAAGAACTTATGAGAGATTCTGTTGCTAAGCTTGGAATGAAATTACCTACTGAAGTTTCAGAGCACGTAGTAGCGACAAGGCTTCAAGTAAGGGTTTAATTCTACCCACGCTCTACCTTATTTCCTTGGATTGAATGACTATCACACCCCTATTCCGCATCTCTTCTATTGCGTCAGAGATATCATTGGGCTTTAACCCTACCCCACGACACCCATCTTCAATCAAATAAACCTTATATCCTAATTTCACCGCATCCAAACAAGAATATTTCACGCAATAATCAGTCGCGAGTCCCATTACATAAAGTTCAGTCACGTTTTCAGATTTCAAATAATCATCTAATTCTGTTTTTCGCAAATGCTCGTTATCAAAAAACGCGCTATAGCTATCAATAGCTTCATCCATTCCTTTAAAAATAATTTTATCGATTCTCGCAGTATCTAAACTTTCGTGAAAATCAGATCCTGCTGTATGCTGCACGCAATGAATAGGCCACAAGTCTACAAAGCTAGTATGATTTTTGGGATGCCAATCTTTACTTGCAACAACTAAATCAAAATAAGACTGTAATTGATTGGCGATAGGGATAACCGCGTCGCCTTCTGCTATGGCTAGACTGCCGCCAGGGCAAAAATCATTTTGCAAATCGACTAGGAGTAAAGCCTTTTTTTTAGAGCTGCTTTCTACTATCATAGACTACTTTTTTAATTTCGAGATAAAGCGTGATTCTATCAATACCTGATGCTTTAAACAAATCCATGAGCGTTAATCTCCCCTCCCAAGGGTTATTAAAAGTCTCAGGGCCTGATGCTGAAAAATTATTACAAGGCCAGCTGACTTGTGATGTAACTAAAACACCGTGTTTAGGTGCTCACTGCAACCCTCAAGGACGAGTGATTAGTTTATTTTGGTTGTTTACTGAAGGTTGCGATTTTTATCTTAAAATGCCTAAAACTTTATTACCTATTGCTTTAAAAGCTCTACAGAAATATGCGGTTTTCTTTAAAGTTTCGTTAGAAATCAATGACTCACTTGAAGCTTCAGGCTCTGATGAAGAATGGAAGCTTTTCAATATTGTTTCCAATATTCCAACTATTTATCCTGAAAGCAGTGAAAAATTCTTACCGCATGACTTAAACCTACCGGAATTAGGTGGCGTTAGCTTTGATAAGGGCTGTTATACAGGCCAGGAAATCATTGCACGCATGCAGTATAAGGCTAAACTGAAAAACCATTTAACTCACACCCGCATTCAATCTGAAAATACTCCCGTCATCGGTGAGGATAATGTCGTAGATTTTGTACAAATCGATTATAATACCTATGAAGTACTCATGATAGGCGCGAATCATGGCTAAAAAATTAAGAATTGTACTCGCTCAGCTGAATTTAAAAGTCGGCGATATCGATGGTAATGTTGAGAAACTCATCCAAGCAGCGCACACCGCGCGTGATACCCATCTTGCAGAAATTATTGTTTTCCCAGAATTAAGTATTACCGGTTACCCACCCGAAGATTTGTTGTTACGAAAATCCTTTATTGATGCCGCAAATGTTGGTTTAAATACTTTTAAAAACGCCGTGCAAGGCATCCATTGTATTGTGGGTCATCCTTATCAAACATCACAAGGCTTATTAAATTCTTGTTCAGTGATTCACAATGGCACCATTTTAGGTCGTTACAATAAACAGCATCTGCCTAATTATGGTGTGTTTGATGAAAATAGATATTTTGTTCCAGGCAATTCGCCTTGTGTAGTTAATATTAATGGCATACCCGTTGGATTATTAATTTGTGAAGATTTATGGTATCCAGGACCACCTCATCAAGCCGCTATTCAAGGTGCGCGCTTAATTTTAGTGCCGAATGCTTCCCCTTTTGAAGTGGATAAACATACGCGTCGAGTGGCGGCTTTAGCAAAATATGCAAAATCGGCTAATGCCCCTATTGTTTATGTCAACAATGTAGGCGGACAAGATGAGCTGATCTTTGATGGTGGCTCGATGGTGGTTGACCAAACAGGAAAGCTTTGTCAGCACGCCGGATTTTTTAAAGAAACCTTATTTCCTTTTGAGGTTGAAATCTCTAGTGCAGAAACGACGGTTCCAACAGACTCATTTGCACTCGTTGATGATGAAAAAAGAATTTATGATGCGCTCGTATTAGGCGTGCGTGATTATGTCCATAAAAATGGTTTTCAAGGGGTAATGATTGGAGTTTCAGGAGGGATTGATTCTGCCTTAACGCTTGCCATTGCAGTGGATGCTTTAGGTAAAGAAAATGTAACTGCTCTCTTTATGCCTTCTCGTTACACCGCTTCTATCAGCGAAGAAAGCGTTAAAGAGTTAACTAAAAATTTAGGGCTAGATTATCAAACTTATTCTATTGAACCTGCGTTCTCCCAATTTATTAGTACTTTAAATTTAGGAGAAAAACCTACCCTAGTAGAAGAAAATCTCCAATCGCGTTGCCGGGGGGTTATTTTAATGGCGCTTTCCAATAAAACCGGGAAGCTCGTGTTAACTACCGGGAATCGTAGCGAATATGCCGTGGGGTATACGACTTTATATGGTGATACGGTAGGCGCATTAGCCGTATTAAAAGATATTCCTAAAACGTGGGTCTATCGGTTAACAGATTATCGAAACAACCTGGATCCTATTATTCCCCAAAGTATTGTTGTACGTCCCCCAACTGCTGAACTTGCTCCTAATCAAAAAGATGAAGATACACTCCCACCTTACGGAATTTTAGATAAAATTTTAGATTTATATCTTAATCAAGAACAAGGGGTCAGTGATATCATTGCTCAAGGTTTTGACGCTCAAGTCGTTGAAAAAGTAGTAAAATTGATCAAAAATAGCGAATATAAAAGACGCCAATGCCCTATTGGTATCAGAATTAATCACAAATCCTTCGGCAAAGATTGGCGTTACCCCATTACCAATGGGTTCAAAGGCTAGTTTGATAAGTCCTCTCAAGTTTGGTATAAATATCCCCCACACATAAAAGCATCGATGTATAAAAAATAAACAAGTCGAATAGGATATGAATGATGATGAAAAATAATGGGGTTATTTCCCGACCCTTTAGCACCACCTACTATCCCTGGATTATTTGTATTGTAGGGATGCTGTTTTACTGCTTTAATTACTTTCTTCGTGTTTCTCCCAGTGTAATCCAAGACAATCTCATCCAAGCCTTCCATATCAAAGCCTGCGAATTTGGCGCTTTGGCTGCTTGTTATTATTGGGCTTATACGCCCATGCAATTACCTGCCGGGATGATTTATGACAAATATGGCGCAAGAGCCGTATTGTCCATCGCTTGTTTAACAGCTGTTATTGGTCTTGCGATTTTCGCCACTGCGGACACTTATTTTGTTGCTGCGATGGGTCGCTTATTAATTGGTTTCGGAACTGCGTTTGCTTATATTGGTGTTTTGAAACTGGCTTCTCTTTGGCTCCCCGCTAATCGTTTTGCAACCGTTGCTGGATTTACCAATGCGATTGGTATGATTTCCGGTGCGTTATCACAAAAATACTTAACTAAAGCCGTTGAATATTACGGTTATCAACAAGCGCTAAATTTTGCTTTAATCATCGGTGTTACTTTAAGTATTTTTATTTTCTTAATCATTCGCAGCAGACCCAAAGTATTATTACACGCAGATTTCATTCCTGCGCCTTTAAATACGAAGCAATTATTTGCGGCTCTTAAAGTTATAGCCACTAATAAACAAATGTGGATCATTGGCTTCATTGGTTGCTTGCTCTATTTACCTGCTTCAGTATTTTTAGATGTTTGGGGAATTCCTTATTTAAAATCAGTCTATCAACTCACCGCGGAACAAGCTGTTGGTATAACCAGCGCCACTTTCATGGGTTGGATTATTTCAGGCCCAATTATTGGTGGTTTATCGGATAAATTTAAACGCAGACGTTTACCACTTGTTGTAACAGGTGCATTAGCGGCAATATTACTTTGTATTGTGTTCTATTTACCTGGCGGTGTTTCTTTTGGACTATTACCCCTGATCTTCTTTAGTATTGGTTTTTGCTGCGGCTCACATCCTTTATGTTTTGCTTTAGGTAAAGAAAATAATCCCCTCCAAATTTCAGGAACTGCTGTTGCTGTAACTAATATGTTAATCATGGCAGGTGGTGCAGTATTTCAGCCTGTTGTTGGTTTATTACTAGATTTACACACCACAAGCCCACTTGGTGCTAATGGATTGCCAGTTTATGCGCCTGCTGATTATACATTTGCTTTAAGTGTGGTGCCGATTGGGGTTGCGATAGGATTAGTGTTATCGTTCTTCCTGAAAGAAACACATTGTCAGGTTGTTGTGAAAGAGCCTGCTGAAAAATTAGCGGAAGTTCAGAATATTAGTCTGCAGCCTACGCGCTAGTTAATAAAACCTCCCCTTCCTCCTACGCAATGCGTAGGAGGAAGGGGTTGGGGGTAGGAGGTTTTTAATAGCAATCGAAGCTTGAACCCTCCTCTCCCTAACCCTCTCCTCCCGCTAAAGCGCGGGAGGAGAGGGAATATCTTGTAGCGCCGATACAGCTAAATCCAATCTTTAGGCACTAAAAACTCTTTATACAGCTTTTCTTCTTCACTCCCTTTTTCAGGCAGCCAGTTGTACTTCCAATTAACAATAGGCGGTAGCGACATTAAGATAGATTCCGTACGCCCACCCGATTGTAATCCAAACAAAGTTCCACGATCATATAACAAATTAAATTCCACATACCTTCCACGTCTATAACTTTGAAAGTCGCGTTCTTTTTGTGTAAAAGCATGAGATTTACGTTTGGCAACAATAGGCAAATAGGCTTTGATAAAATGTTCGCCTACGCTTTGCATAAATTGAAATCCATACTCTTCATTTAAATCATCAAAAAATATGCCGCCTATGCCTCTAGGTTCATTACGGTGTTTTAAATAAAAATATTCATCGCACCATTTTTTTAAACGCGGATAGAGTTCTGCGCCAAAAGGATCGCAAGCGGCTTTGGCCATTTTGTGCCAATGGATAGCATCGTCAATAAAACCATAATAAGGCGTCATATCGAATCCGCCGCCGAACCAACTAATAGGACCATTCGCGGTTTTAACGATGATATGGCGGACATTTAAATGACAAGTGGGGACATAAGGATTTAGGGGGTGGATGACGACTGAGACGCCCATTGCTTCGAAAGGCGCATTAGCGAGTTCTGGGCGCTTTAAAGTGGCGGCTTGAGGCAGGGTTTTGCCATAAACATGGGAGAAATTAACCCCGCCTTTTTCGATGACCTTGCCATCGGTTAGTGCACAGGTAATCCCGCCCCCACCCTCAGGATAATTCCAAGGATCTTCTAATAACTTAAGCTCTGGGTCTTCGGCTTTTAATACCGCGCAAATCTCTTGCTGTAGGCTTAATAAATACTTCTTAATCATCTCTAAAATCTCAGGCATAATAGCCGCATTTTCGCACGGTTTAATCTAGGAGACCAGCATTGAACACTTTTAACGCACGTCAAACCCTCACCGTAAACAATATACCTTATGAATTTTATAGTCTTGCTGAGGCTGAAAAAGCTGGATTAAAAGGCATAGCTACCCTTCCGCTTTCTTTAAAAATATTATTAGAAAATTTATTGCGTTTTGAAGATGGTAAAACAGTGACAGCGGATGATATTAAAGCGCTGATTGCTAAAAAAACAGATAGAGAAATTGCTTATCGACCTGCGCGTGTTTTAATGCAAGATTTTACTGGGGTTCCTGCGGTGGTGGATTTAGCCGCGATGCGTGCTGCCATAAAAAAATTAGGCGGCAATCCCGATAAAATTAATCCGCTCTCCCCTGTTGATTTAGTGATTGATCACTCGGTACAAGTGGATCAATATGGTACGCCAGGCGCTTTTCAATTTAATGTTGATTTAGAAATGGAAAGAAATCTCGAGCGTTATGAATTTTTACGTTGGGGACAACAAGCGTTTGAAAATTTTCGTGTCGTGCCTCCTGGTACCGGAATTTGTCATCAAGTGAATTTAGAATATTTAGCAAAAACCGTTTGGACAGATGGAAAATTTGCTTATCCCGATACTTTAGTTGGAACCGATAGTCATACTACTATGATTAATGGCTTAGGCGTTTTAGGTTGGGGCGTTGGTGGGATTGAAGCTGAAGCTGCGATGTTAGGTCAGCCTATTTCTATGTTAATTCCTGAAGTGATTGGTGTGAAACTCACAGGAAAATTACAAGAAGGCGTGACTGCGACAGATTTAGTTTTAATGGTAACCCAGGTATTACGTAAAAAAGGCGTAGTAGGTAAATTTGTTGAATACTTTGGTCCGGGATTAAGTGAATTATCTTTAGCAGATCGCGCGACACTTGCGAATATGGCACCTGAATATGGTGCAACTTGCGGATTTTTTCCGATTGATCAAGCAACATTAGATTATTTAAAATTAACTGCGCGTGATGAACAAACTGTTTTATTAGTTGAAAGCTATGCAAAAACACAGGGGCTTTGGCATGATCCTCATGCGAATCCCATTTTTACTGAAATAGTAGAAGTTAATCTTTCGAATATAGTTCCTTGTTTAGCAGGACCTAAACGTCCGCAAGATAATGTCGCTTTACAAAATTTACCTGAATCTTTTGATAATTTATTAAAAGAATCTTCGCGACTCGCAGAAAAAAATACGAGCTTTAATAATATGCATCATGGAGATGTTGTGATTGCAGCAATTACTAGCTGCACTAACACTTCCAATCCTAGTGTATTAATGGCGGCAGGTTTAGTTGCTAAAAAAGCGGTAGAAAAAGGTTTAACAAAAAAACCTTGGGTTAAAACTTCTTTAGCGCCAGGCTCACAAGTTGTGACGCGCTATTTAGAAGCGGCTGGTTTACAAAAATTCTTAGATCAAATTGGGTTTTCATTAACAGGTTATGGTTGTACTACTTGTATTGGAAATTCTGGTCCCCTACCGGATGCTGTTTCTGAAACCGTTAGCAAAAATGATTTAATTGTTTCTGCAGTTTTATCCGGCAATAGAAATTTTGAAGGACGGGTGCATCCACAAGTTAAAGCGAATTGGTTAGCTTCCCCTCCTCTGGTTGTTGCATTTGCATTGGCTGGGACTACACAAATTAATTTAACAGAACAAGCGATTGGTAATGATAAGAATGGCAACCCTGTTTATTTAAAAGATATTTGGCCAAGCAATAGTGAAATCCAAGTTGAAGTTGCTAAAGTCACTAATAAAATGTTTAGCGAACAATATAAAGATGTCTTTAGTGGCACCCCTGAATGGCAAAGCATGAAAATTACTGAATCCGATACTTATGAATGGAATAATGATTCTACTTATATTCAACATCCGCCCTTTTTCAACAACATACAAAGAACACCAGATAAAATTCAAGATATTAAAAATGCTAATATTTTAGCAATGTTAGGAGATAGCATTACTACTGATCATATTTCTCCGGCAGGCTCAATAAGAGCCGATAGCCCTGCTGGAATTTATTTGTTATCTAAAAATGTGCATCCTAGTGATTTTAATTCTTTAGGGGCACGTCGTGGTAATCATGAAGTAATGATGCGCGGAACGTTTGCCAATATTCGTATTAAAAACGAAATGGTTCCGGGCGTTGAAGGTGGTTTCACGAAGTACTTACCTACGGGTGAAACGATGTCTATATTTGATGCAGCTATGTGCTATCAAAATGATCATACTCCATTAGTGATTATTGCTGGAAAAGAATACGGTACTGGATCCTCGCGTGATTGGGCAGCTAAAGGGCCTAAGTTATTGGGAATTAAGGCAGTTATTGCGGAAAGTTTTGAGCGTATTCATCGTTCGAATTTGATTGGCATGGGCATTTTACCGCTTCAATTTGAACCAGGGGTTAACCGCAAAACACTGGAACTGACAGGTGCGGAAAAGATTGATATACTAGGCCTCGCTGATGAAATTAACCCCCGTATGACCATTAAAGCCATGATACACAAAGAAAACGGCGAAACATTCACCCTCAATCTTCTTAGCCGTATTGATACGATTAATGAAGTTGAATATTACCTGCATGGCGGCATCTTGCAGTATGTTTTAAGAAACATGATTAACTAGAGGAAAATACTATGCGTAAGATTCTGTTAGCGTTAATGATCACCCTTGTTACTTTTGGAATGTTAGTGACTGACGCTGAAGCTAAACGTTTTGGCGGTGGCAGAAGTTTTGGGATGACTCGTAATACGAGTAATTTTTCAACCAATAGTTATCGCCCAAGTGCAGCACCTGCTGCTGCAGCGGCTGCAAAACCTGCTAGTCGCTGGTTAGGACCTTTAGCGGGTCTTGCGATTGGTGGATTGTTAGGTTCATTATTTATGAGCCATGGCTTAGGTAGCGGCCTATTGTCTTGGTTATTAATAGGTGGTGCAATATTTTTAGTATGGCGCTTATTTGCTAATCGCGTTGCGCAACCGGTTACTCAACCTAATATGCAACAAAATAGAACCTTTAATGCAGAACCTATTTATCAAGCGAATACTACTAATACTAATAGCAGACCTTTAGGTTTTGATGATGCAAGTTTTCTACGTAATGCAAAATCTTTATATCTTCGTTTACAAGCAGCCTATGACAGTAAAAATTTAGCGGATTTACGTGAATTCACAGCGCCTGAAGTTTTTGCTGAAATTCAATTACAATTACATGAACGCGGTAATGAAACCAATGTTACTGAAGTGGTTTCATTGGACGCACAATTGCTGGATGTGTCTAACGAAAATGGTACAGAAGTTGCGAGCACTTTATTTTCAGGCATGATTAGTGAAGAACAAGGGGCTGCGCCTGTTGCAATTAAAGAGATTTGGCATTTTCGCCAAGATGGGATGAATAATAGCTGGGTAGTTGCTGGGATTCAGCAGGTTTAATGAGTTTTTTCTGAGCTGGCCTAACTTTCCTCACTGACGATGTCGTCTGTGTGGGGAGATGGCCGGTTCTTTTTTATCTTCTGTTTTAACGTCAACGACTTTAATCACTTCTTGTTTCTTTCCACGGATGACAGCGACTTTTGGTGCCTCTTTTTCAACCTCTGCTAAAACTTTTTTAACATTTTTTCGAGCCGTTGTAGCACTAAAAAACTCTAAATTTTTCTCCAAAAATCTTAGCCAACCTTTACCCTTCATTAAGTCTTGTTCTAGCTGACTCAACTCATCTACTAAACCCTCAAAATTAATTCGATCCTTGTGTTCTGCGAGCGTGTTACGCGTCGCATTAATTTTAGATATGCGTTCTCCCGCATATTGATATCCTTCTGACCCTTTTGGATAAGTTGTTTGTAACCTTGCTACTTCGTTATCTAAACTCTCAATAATTTTTTCAACTTTATTGGCCATATTTTCTGGAATTTCCCGCGCTTTTCCTTGTTCGATACTGAAGCAACCATACACATAAGGATCATGTCTTTCTCGGTAGCCCATATGTCTTTTTATAGCTCTTTCGCGATCAATTTTTTTATCATATTGCACTACCTCCGGCATAACGACCACACCGCTTTTTTCTAACTCGCGCTTAACCGCTACATATTCTTTAGCGTGAGCACCATTATTATCAACTAAAAATACTTCATGAACTCCTGCTTTTAATGTCTCGCGAAGAACATCTCTTTCCATTTCTCCTGATTGAAGATATTCAGCAACATCAATATAAGCAACTTTGGTGAGCAATCCTGAGGTACGCAAATGATTATCCCTTAATGCTTCAAATACACGAATGACTTCTTTTAATGAAGGTCGTTTATTAGGATTATTATCAGTCATTGTTTCTAAATAACTTCGAATCGCTTCACGTTCATCTGGATTGTTAATAGGAGAATTTTTATCATTTACCACTTCTTCTGCTGTTTTAAGTCGGTATCGCCCCTTTTCTTCTTTGACCATCTTTAAATTTTCTGCAATGGTAATGCCTAATTGGTAAACATCAGACTTTTCAGAATATTGTTGGTAAATAATGGATTCGGGCGCCATATAAAGCGGTGTTCCCGCAAGACCTCCCTCTTTTTCTTCTCCGGCTCCCACACCAGCCATCACCAAACCCAAATCGATGGATTTGGCCTCACGTGAAACAGGATTATAAATCGTATTAGCAGGTTTTATATCGCGGTGCAAAAGGCCTTTTTCATGGAGTCCACGTATAGATGTTAAAAGAGAAATTTGCATATCAAGCAAACGAATGGCAGGTAATTGCTTATCCGATTTATTGAAATTATCTAAATTCATCCCAGGCTCTAAGCGCATCAGAACTTCATCTTGCGCCTCGCCAGTCGTAGCAGAAAATCCTTCGTAATGACCTATGAAAAGACCCGCTTCTTTTAATGCATTTACCTCTCTATCGGTCATTTCTCCAGGTTGGCCACGTAAGCGTATGGTTTTTAAAAATACCCACTCTCCTGTATCAAGATCTTGAGCAAGTCTTCCAAAGCCAAAACTCCCCTTACCTAAATGCTTATCTTTACCCCCATACACCGCATAATACTT